>CADDZP010000068.1 GCA_902812475.1 Actinomycetota bacterium
ATCGGCTTACCGTCCGCCCCCTTGAAATCACTGACCCAGGCCCCGCCGACGAAGTTGCCCATCCGCTTCAGCAGCGGATGGTCCGCCGGATCAGGAGGCGCCTCCTCCGACCGTGCGCCCCCGGCCGCTCCGCCCACGGGGCCAGCGCACCCGCGAGGCCCTGCTCGACGCGGCGGCGGCCGTGCTCCTGCAGCGCGGCTATCACGAGACGAGGGTCGACGACGTGGTGGCGGCCGCCGGGTTCGCACGGGGAAGCTTCTACCGGCACTTCGACACCAAGGACCATCTCTTCTATGCGCTCGCCGAGCAGGCAGCGGCGCGCATGGTCGAGCTGCTGGCCGCCTACCCGGAGGGTGTCGGCCCGGTCGAGCTGCGTCGTTGGCTCGAGCAGTGGTTCGACGCCTACCGCGCCAACGGCGGAGTGCTCAGCGCCTGGCAGGAGATCGACTACGACGAGCCCGACCTGCGGGAGTACGCCATCGCCATCGCCGCCACGGTGTTCGACCGCCTCACCCGCATCGTCAACAGCCGGCATTTCGGCGACGCCACCGTCGACGCCATCGGCCTGTTGTCGATCATCGAGGGCGTCCCCTACAGCGTCCTCGTCCGTGACGCCCTCGACGAACGCGTCGCCATCGACGCCTCATCCGTCCTCATCCGCCGCGCCCTCCTCGGCATCGACGACCGCCGGCCGAAGGCGGCGGCTGCCGCAGGTGACGACTGATACGATGAAATCAGGCATGTGGCAACGACCCCCTTGGGTAGGCGGGGAGCATGGCCGTTCTGAACCACCACATCGTCGCCGCACGCCGCCGAGACTCTCTGAAGTGCTGGGACTGCCTCCTCCCGTACAGCTGGGTGAGTTCGCCGTTGTCCAGGTGAGCCCCGAACACGACGCTCGACTTCGTCGAGACCGAAGGTGAGACTCACGAGCAGCACTACGCCTTCCTCGTGTCTTCGCCGTCGGGACGCGGGCACCCGACCATCCTCGTGGCAGCGCCCGACGTCTCTGCGCAGTGGTCGTCGTACAGCGACACTTCACGCGCAGAGACGCGGCTTGCCTCGTCACCCGGAAGGGGAGCTCGAAGCGATCCGGGTCGAAGCCCTGAGGGTTGTGCCAGACGTTCGCGTTGCGGTGGCTCACATAGGGGCTGACGACGACCGTGCTACCGGCCGGAATGTGACAGCCGCCGATCTCGTCGTCTTCGAGGGCGTCGCGCTCGAGCATCCACGCGGAGGGGTAGAGACGCAGCGTCTCGTGTGACACAGCCGGCCTCCATGTCGAGCTCGGCGCCGAAGAGCGCCCGGCCCACCACGTGAGGGCGAGGCGGGACGTCTCAGCGGCCACGTCGAACGGGGCGGGCTTCGCCGGCATAACCGTCCCAGCGGGCCAGCATCTCGCCGCATGATCGGACCATGGTCTCGCTGTACGAGGTGAGGCGGTCGCGGTGCAAGAGCGGCTGGATCATCCGCCGTTGCCGCTCCCACAGCTCGCCCTCCGAAGTGAGCAGCCCCTGGCGCTCTTGGAGAACGTGGCGGACGTGATCGGGATGGCGCACGAGGTGCACGACCCGGTGAGCGGCGCGGGGCCCGAAGCGGAGCCGCACGACGTCGCCGTAGCGGTCGGCCACACTGAGGAGGAAGGCCAGCGGATCGCGGCGGAAGCTCCCCAGGGAGCCGAGCATGCCCCCGCCCTCCGGACCCGGCGCCCGCTGGGCTCGGGGCGTGCCCACCTCGAGGCGCCCGATGCGCCGGACGCCTTTCCGTTCGACGACTGCCTCGGTCATCGTCATGCTGACTTCCTTTCTTGTGGAGCTCGGCGACGAGCGGGCCCGACCCCGTCGAGGAGCCGCCCGAGTGCACGTGCCGCGGGCTCCAGATCGAGCTCCTCGTCGACCAAGCGATGCAGCACCAGGCCGTCGAGGAGGGCGAGGAGCAGGGTGGCGAGGCCATCTGCGAACGAAGCGCCTGTGCGGTCTGCCATCCCCTCCCCAGTCCGCCATCTCGGCTCGCAGCCGCCGGAGCTCGCCTGCCACCATCTCTGGTAGATCTTCGTCCCGTCTCGCTACGGCCAGGACCTCGATCAGCACCCCCATCTCGGTGGACGCGGGGTCCAAGGCGGCGATCCATGCCACCGCTGTCCGCATGCCCGCCGCGAGGTCGCCGGTCGTGAAGATCTCCCGCGTCGGTTGCGCAAAGGCGTCGAACAGGACCCGAGCCGCCGCCGCATGCGGCAACGCAGTCATCGAGTCGAAGTGGTAGGGACCAGCGCGTTGTTGAGGCCGGCGCGCTCGGCAACCGTCCGGCTCCGGACGCCACCCCAACCGACCTCGGCGATCAGCTCAGCGGCAGCTGCGAGGAGCTTCTCCCGGGATGAAATGACGCTCCGTTGGGCACCTGCCTTGGGCATGTGCCCAACCTGTCAGGAAGACATGCAGCTCGCGGCGGCGCTTGCCTTTGGCCTTTAAGCGCGGCCGGCTTGGGCGCGGCGGACGTGGGCCTCCACGCGGGGGTCGGGCACGATCCACATGAGTGCAACGACGACGTACAGGCTCACGGCGATCCAGCGGTTCACGAAGGCGAGCGGGATCGCGACCGCGTACAGGACGGGCGAGATCTTGCCCTTCACGTCGCGACCCATGGCGGTCGCCAGCGCGGAATCCGGTCCCTCTTCGGCGACGATCGCTGTCTTCAACACGTAGTAGGCGACGGCCGCGAGAAGCAAGACTCCGCCGTAGGCGGCGGTCGGCACCGCGGCGAAGTGGTTCTCGCCCATCCATCCGGTCGCGAACGGAAACAGGGACAGCCAGAAGAGCAGGTGCAGGTTGGCCCACAGGATGGCGCCGTTGGCGTGCTCGGTCAGCTGGAGCATGTGGTGGTGGTTGTTCCAATAGATCCCGAGGTTGACGAAGCTCAGGACGTAGGTGAGGAACACCGGCACCAGAGGACGCAGCACCCTGGCGCTGCCACCGTGGGGGACTCGCAGCTCCAACACCATGATCGTGATGAGGATGGCGATGACGCCGTCGCTGAAGGCCTGCAATCGGTCGGTGCGCATGCCGTGACTGTAGGAACGGCTGCGCTCTCGAGGAGCCGGTCAGGCCCGGGCCGGCTCCTTGGCGGGCAGGAGGCGGCTCAGGTTGCCGCCCATGATCTTGGCCTTGCTCGTCTCGTCGAAGCCGTCGAGGCGGTCGACGTAGCTGAGCGGGTCGGCGAGACCCTCCGGGTGCGGAAAGTCGGAGCCGAAGATCATGTTGTCGACGCCGACCTTGTCGGCGAGCGCCACGGGATCGTCCTCGTGGAAGGGGTGCACGAAGACGCTGCGCTTGAAGACCTCGACGGGGTCCTCCTCGAACAGCTGGGGATACATGCGGTAGGCGTACGACATCGAGTCGAGCAGGCCGTCGACCCAGAAGGCGCCGTTCTCGACGGGCGCGATCTTGAGGCCGGGGAAGCGGCTGAGCATGCCGTGGCCGATGGCGGACGCGATGGCGTCGTAGATAGGTCGGTGGGCTCGGCCCACGATCATGGCGAAGCCGTTCATACCCTTGAACGGCGTGTACTCGCCTTCCCGCCTGCCTTCCCACTCGTCGACATGACGCTGGTAGCCGCTGTCGCTCGAGTGCATGCCGACCAGGACGCCGGAGTCCTGGACGCGGGACCAGAACGGATCGAACTCGGGGAGGGCGAACGAGCGTGACCCTTCGAAGCCCGGCACCGGCGCGGGGCGGATGAGGATCACCCGGGCGCCCCGCTCCAACACCCATTCGAGCTCGGCGATGGCCTCCTCGACGATGGGCAGCGTGATGACCGGCGCCGGGAAGATGCGCCCGTCGAAGTCGAAGGTCCAGTGCTCGTACATCCACTGGTTGAGGGCGTGGACGACGGCATGGGTCGCACGCGGGTCGTCGCGCAGCCGTTCCTCGATCAGGCTGGCGAGCGTCGGCCACAGAAGGATGCGATCGATGCCCTGCTCGTCCATCACCTCGAGGCGCGGACCCGGCTCCTGGAAGGCGGGCAGCGAGGCGATGGGCTTGCCCATGATCTCCCGCGGTGACTTCCTCTCGGGGTTGCCCCGCTTGAAGTACTCCTCCTGGGCCCCCGGTGCGGCCACCTTCTCGAACGTGGGATTGGGGATGTAGTCGCTGATGCGGCCCTTCACCGTGATCTTGGTGCGGCCCCTGACCTCGATGTAGTCGATGACGCCCTCGTACTGGCGGGGGACGAACTTCGTCAGCGCGTCCCGCGTCTCGTACATGTGGTTGTCGGCGTCGAAGACCGGGAAGTCCAGCTGACGTGACGGCACGTCAGAAACTGTAGATGACTCATCTGTTAGATCGCAACCGGTTGCGCGTGTCAGAATCGTCCTGTGCCCGTGTTCGGTCTCGACGACCTGCTGGCGTGCCTGCATCTCGACGACGTCGGCGGCGGAGAGCTCGAGGGCCGCAACCTGCCCATCGAGTACCACCGCGTCTTCGGCGGCCAGATCCTGAGCCAGGCCATCGCCGCGGCGGCCCAGGCGTCCCCGGGGAAGTCGGTGAAGTCGATGTCGGTCGTGTTCGCCCGGGAGGGCGACACGGCGGCGCCCATGCGCTACCGCGTGGACAAGCACCACGACGGACGCACCTTCGGCACGACAGGTGTCGTGGCGTCGCAGGGCGAGAAGGTCGTCGCCACGGCGGCGGTGTCCATGCACGTCGACGAGGACGGGCTGCAGCGCAGCGACGGGCCGCCCGCCGTGGGCGTTCCTGAAGACGCCGAAGCCGTCGACCTCGCCATGGTCCCGTGGGAGACGAGGATCGTGGGCGGCGTCGACCTCGCGAGCCGCGACCCCGGACCGCCGACCCTGGAGTGGTGGTCCCGGACGCTGGCCCTGCCCGACGAGCGCGAGGTGCACCAAGGCCTGCTCGCCCACGCCACCGACCTGATGGTGATCGGCACCGCCCTGCGCCCCTTCGACGGGCTCTCCCAGGCGGACTCGACGGTGGCGCTGCAGACCGCCGTCACCTCGCACTCCATCTGGTTCCATCAGCCGTTCCGGGCCGACGACTGGCTTCTCGTCGCGCAGCGCAGTCCCGTCGTGGCGCGCGGCCGCGCCTACGGCCGCGGCGACGTCTTCGACGCGACGGGTCGGCTGGTGGCGTCGTTCGCCCAGGAGTCGATGATCAGGCAGATCTCCTGAGGATCGGTCGAGGAATCTGACAGTAGTGTCACATTCAGGGGGCGTGGACGCCCACGGGAGCGAGGAGCGCGCGGTGGCCGACTACAAGTTCATCAACTACGACACGATCGACGAGGGCACGATCGTCCGCATCGAGCTCAACCGGCCGGAGGCCCGCAACGCCCAGAACCGCGGCCTCCTCGTCGAGCTCCACGAGGCGTTCCTCACCGCCGAGGCCGACGACCAGGTCCGCGTCGTGATCCTCTCGGGCGCCGGGCCGATGTTCTCCTCGGGCCACGACATGGGTTCGAAGGTGGCCATGGAGGAGTACCTGCCCGGCCCCAACCAGCATCCGACCCGGGCGGGCAACGGCGGCACCCGCGGCGGCGCCGAGAACCTCATGCTGCAGGAGTGGCACTACTTCTTCGAGAACACCCGCCGCTGGCGCAACCTGCGCAAGATCACCATCGCCCAGGTGCACGGCGACGTGTTCTCGGCCGGCCTCATGCTCATGTGGGCCTGCGACCTCATCGTCGCCGCCGACAACGTCCGCTTCGCCGACGTCGTGGGCACCCGCCTGGGGATGTGCGGCGTCGAGTACTTCGCCCACCCGTGGGAGTTCGGGCCCCGCAAGACCAAGGAGCTCATGCTGACGGGCGACTCGCTCGACGTGCAGGAGGCCCACGCCCTCGGCATGGTCAGCAAGATCTTCCCGGCCGACGAGCTGGCCCAGAGAACCGTCGAGTTCGCCCGCCGCATCGCCGCCCTGCCCACGATGACCGCCCTGCTCATCAAGGAGTCGGTGAACCAGTCGGTCGACAACATGGGCTTCTACAACGCCCTCAACGCCTGCTTCACCCTGCACGAGCTAAACCACTCGCACTGGGCCATCGTCAACGACGACAAGCGCCCGACGGCCAAGCCCGACTCCGGCATCCCCGACTGGCGAGAGGCACCGCCGATTGTCCCTGCGGTGAAGGACCGCGTCCGCGCCGACGTCTGAGGGATAAGCAGCGGTGGACCTCGAGCTCTCCGAGGAGGAGCTGGAGCTGCGCGACAACGTGCGAGGTGTCCTCGCCGCCGCCTGCCCGCCGTCGCTCGTGCGTTCGGTGTTCGAGGGCAAGGACACGGGCGACGCCCTGTGGGAGCAGATGGTCGGGCTGTACTGGCCGGCGCTCGCCCTGCCCGAGCGCGTCGGCGGGCTGGGCCGGACATTCGTCGACGTGACCATCGTCGTCGAGGAGCTGGGCCGGGCCGTGGCTCCCGGCCCCTACCTGGCCACGGTCACCCAGTTCACGCCCGCCGTCTCCGAGCTGGGCTCACCCGAGCAGGCGGACCGCTTCCTCGCGCCCGTGGCCGCCGGCGAGACGACCGGCACCCTCGCCGTCGCCGAGCACGGCCGCTGGGAGCCGGCTGCCGTGGCCGCCGTCGCCCGCCCGGAAGGCAGCGACTGGGTGCTCACCGGCTCGAAGAGCACCGTCCTCGACGCCGACACCGCCGACGAGGTGGTGGTCGTCGCACGCGCCACGGACACCGCCGGAATCGACGGCTTGGGCGCCTTCGTGGTGCCGGGCGACGAGCTCGAAGCGTTCCCGCGCCGCGTCATCGATCCCACGCTGCGCATCTGCGACGTCGTGCTCGACGACATCGAGGTCCCCGCCGATCGCGTGCTGGCCGAGCCCGGCGCCGGTGGCACGACGCAAGCCCTGCGCCGCGTCCTCGACGAGGCGACCGTCGCCGTGGCCGCCTCGACCATCGGCGCCTGCCGGCGCATCTTCGAGATGACCCTCGACTACGCCAAGGAGCGCGAGCAGTTCGGGCGCCCCATCGGATCGTTCCAGGCCGTCAAGCACCGCATCGCCGACCTGTACTCGATCGTGGAGCGGTCGACGGCCCTCTTGTACTTCGCGGCGCTCACAATCGCCGAGGACGACCCGCGTCGCCGCGAGGCGGCGTCGTTGGCCAAGGCGGCCGCCGGCGACTGCCAGCGCCTCGTCGCCGAGGACGGCCTCCAGCTCCACGGCGGCATCGGCATGACGTGGGAGTACGACCTGCACCTGCTGCTGAAGCGGGCCAAGGCCGGGGAGGCGCTGTTCGGGACGGCTGCCAGCCACCGCGCCGAGCTGGCCCGTTCGTTGGAGCTCGTGGCCCCGTGAGGCTCACCTTTGACGACACCGTGGAGAGCTTCCGGTCGACGTTCCGCGCCTGGCTGGGCGAGAACAGGCCGAGCGAGGAGGAGATGACCGCCGACCCCGCCGTCTCGTCGGCCCATCTCCCGGGCTGGGCCAGGCGCTGGACGAGGCGCATGTTCGACGACGGCTGGCTCGTCCCCGGCTGGCCGCCCGAACGCGGAGGCCGAGACGCCGCACCCGTCGAGACCCTCGTCTACCTGGAGGAGCTCGAACGGGCGCGCGTGCCCCGCACGACCAATCCGCAGGGCCTCGGCATCGTGGCGCCGTCGATCTTCGAGTTCGGAACGGAAGAGCAGGTCTCCCGCTACGCCATGCCGATCCTGCGGGGCGAGAAGTCGGCGTGCCTGGGGATGAGCGAACCGGGAGCGGGCAGCGACCTGGCGTCGCTCAGCACGCGGGCAACAGCCGAGGGTGACGGCTTCGTCGTCAACGGCCAGAAGGTGTGGACGTCGGGCGCCAGTCACGCCGACTTCTGCTTCCTCTTCTGCCGCACCGACCCCGACGCACCCAAGCACAAGGGCATCAGCGTGCTCCTCGTCGACATGGACACGCCGGGCGTGACCGTGCGGCCGCTCCCGCACATCACCAAGCCCGAGCAGACCGACCTCAACGAGGTCTTCTTCACCGACGCCGTCGTCCCCGCCGCCAACCTCCTCGGCCAGCTCAACAACGGCTGGGCCTTGGCCGGGGCGTCGCTCGCCCACGAGCGAGGGATGGTGTGGCTCGGGACGGTGATGGAGCTGGAGTCGACCTTCGACCGCCTGGCGGCCGAGGCGCGTGAGATCCTCCCGCGCCTGCCCGCCTTCGAGCAGGCCCACGCCGCCGACCAGATCGTGCGCTGCTACGTCGACGTCCAGGCGGCCAAGTGCCTCGGCTACCGCAGCTTCGCCAAGCTGGCCCGCGGTGGCAGCGCCCCCGAGCAGGCGCTGATGAAGGCCTTCTGCAGCGAGTCCCACCGCCGGCTCCATCTCGTCGGTTCCGAGCTCCACGGCGACGGCGGCCTCGACGTGTGGGATGCCAGGCGGGGCGAGCAGGCGTGGATCGAGCAGTACTTCAACTCGTTCGGCGGCACCATCTCCGCCGGGACCTCGGAGATCCAGCGCAACATCATCGCCGAACGGGTGCTCGGGCTACCCCGCGGCTGACGGCGCTCCGTCGTCGCCTCCCAGGCGGGGGACGTCGTCGAGGAGCTCGGCGAAGCGGTTGGCGATGTAGTGCTGGCCCATGATGTCGAGCGTCGTGTTGACGGCCCGCTTCGCCTGACGCACCGCCGAGGGATCTGCTTCGGCGACATCGCGGGCGAACGCCAACGTCTCGGCATGGAGCTCGCCGGCCGGATAGATCCGGTTGACAGCGCCCATGGCATGGAGCCGCGCCGCGGGCACGCGCGTGCCGCCGAAGAGCATCTCCTTGGCGACGCGCTCGCCGTAGAGCCACACGTGCAGCGGCGCCTGGATGCCGCCGATCCCCATCTTCACCAGCGGGTCGAGGAAGAAGGCGTCCTCGCTGCAGAACACGAGGTCACACGGGAAGACCATGCGCTGGCCGCCGCCGACGCAGCCGCCCTGGACGGCGGCGATCGTCGGCTTCATCAGGTTGCGGATGAACTCGAGCTCCTCCCAGGGCGGGCGCACGGTGGCGCCGTCAGGGGCGGGACGGCCGCTGCCCGACACGTCGGCGCCGGCGCAGAAGTGCTTGCCCCGGGCCTGAAGCACCACGACCCGGGCGTCCTCGTCGGCCGCCGCCCGCATCCAGCACTGGTCCAGCTCCCAGTGGAGGAGCTCGTCGTAGGCATTGACCGGCGGACGGTCGATGGTGATGACGCCGACGCGGCCGTCCCGCTCGTACGCCACCGACGGGTTCACGCCGGGATGCCCAGGAAGCGGGCCAGATTGTCCCGCATGATGGCCTTCACCTCGTGGTCCTCGAACCCCTGGAGCTGGGTCTCCGCGTACTGACGGGGCCAGGCCAGCCCCTCGCCGTGGGGGAAGTCCGACCCGAACACGATGGGGTCGATCCCGACCTCGTCGACGACACGCCGGGCGTTCTCCTCGGGGAACGGGGCGACGACGAAATGGTCACGGAAGATCTCCGACGGCCGGCGTCCGAGGTCGCCCCACTTGCCCTTGCGGCCCATCAGGAAGGCGTGGTCCATCTTGCGCAGCGTGTAGGGCAGCCACACGGTGCCCTGCTCGGACAGGCAGAAGCGGACGTTGGGGAAGCGCCCGAACAGGTTGTGGAGGATCGTCCCGGCGGTCAGTTCCATCGCCGGCCGGTCACCCCAGTACATCGCCCACTGGAAGGCGTCGAAGTCGCCGAACGTGGCCTCCGGGTCCTCAGACCAGTCGGCGCCGTACTTCTGGTAGTCGGTGCCGCCCAGGTGCACGGCCACGCGGACGCCGGCCTCGTTCACGCGCGCCCAGAAGGGGTCGAACACGGGGTCGGCCACCGACCGGCCGCCGAAGGGGTTGTCCCTGCCGCCGTGGGCATGGCCCGACTTGAGCTGGATGACCGGGGCGCCCTCGGCGAGGACGCGTTCCAGCTCGGCCACGGCGAGGTCGACGTCGGCCAGGGCGATGTAGGGGGGGAGGAACATGCGGTTCTGGTGCGCGAAGCCGACCTCTTCGTGCATCCAGCGGTTGAAGGCGCGGATGTTCGCGTACATGGCCTCGATGTTGTCGGCGAACTCGTACTCGATGTTGTGGGCCGACGCCGGGTACATGAGGGCGGCCTGGATGCCCTGGTCGTCCATCAGCGCCAGGCGCAGGTCGCGGTTGCCGTAGGACTCGCGCTGGTCGCGGAACTCGGCGATCAGCGCCCGCCGGTCCTCCTCGGAGAGTCCCTTCAGCGGGTTGAGTCGGTTGAGCAGCATCCCCGGCATGACCGAGCCGGTCGCCGGTCCGTCATCGGCTACGGGGCCACCGAGCATCTTCTCCAGTTCCTCGGCCGAGTAGGTCACCTGCTCGGCGTGGAACCGCGACGGCCGGCCGGCAAACAGCTGCACGGTCCGTCCCGATGCATCGCGGACGGAGCGAATGGCGAGGTCGCGCGCCGACGGGTCGATGTAGCGCTCGTAGCAGTCGTCGGGCTCGTTGAAGTGGTTGTCGGCGTCGAGGATCTCGTAGGTGAGCGCGGTCGTCGTCATGGTCAACCTCGTGGGGTCGGGTGCTGGCGAAGGCGCTCGCGCAGCACGAACTTCTTGATCTTGCCGGACGCCGTGCGGTCGAAGTCGCCCACCAGGCGCAGCTCCTCGGGCCACTTCTGGCGGGCCAGGCCCCGCGCCCGGAGATGGGCGCGGACACCGTCGAGGTCGACCGCCGCTCCGGCCTGGGGACGCACGAACGCACACACCCGCTCGCCCATGCGGGCGTCCGGCGCGGCGACGACGGCGACCTCGGCGACGGCGGGCAGCTCCTGCACGAGCTCCTCGACCTCGACGGCGCTGATGTTCTCGCCGCCGCGGATGACCACGTCCTTGAGCCGGTCGGTGATGGTGAGGTAGCCGTCCTCGTCGACGAACCCGACGTCGCCGGTGGCGTACCAGCCGTCGGCGTCGATCGCCGCCTCTGTCAGCGCCGGATCGGTGTAGCCGACGAACAGGTCGGGGCCGCGGCTGTGGATCTCGCCCGTCTGGCCGGGGCCGACCTCGTTGCCGTCGCCGTCGACGATGCGAAGCTCGACCCACGGCATCGGCCGCCCGTCGGTGTAGAGCCGCTTGTCACGCGGGTCGTCCGCGTGGGAGCCCCCGGTGGTCGACGGGTGCTCGGTCGACCCGTACGCCCGCACGAGTGAGATCCCGAGGGCGTCGGCCCGCTCGGCGACGGCAACGGGCACGGGCGCACCGCCAAGCGACACCGACCGGATCCACTGGAGGTGCTCGTCGCCGAACCCGGGAGCGTCGAGGAGGCTGGTGAGGAAGAAGGTGGCGCCGCCGCCGGCCGAGAGCCCGTGGCGGCTGACGAGATCGAGGACGACGGCGGGGTCCCACTTGTCGAGGAGGTGGATGTCGCGCCCGCCCATGAGCGGTGCCCACAGGCTGATCATCCCGGTGATGTGGCTGACCGGCGACGCCGTCAGCACCGGCGGGCTCCCGGCTGCGGGCTGGAGGCGGGGCAGCTGCAGCATCTCGGCCATCAGCGTGCGGTGGGTGTGCACGACGCCCTTGGGGTCCGCCGTCGTGCCCGAGGTGAAGCCGACGACCGCGGCGGCGTCGGGCTCCACGGGCGCCGCCATTTCGACGGGGTCGGCGTCGAACAGGTCGGCGATGGGCACGGCGCCGCCGGGGATGTCGTCGCCGTCGACCGCCACCAGCTCGAGGTCGGCCAGCTCGTCCATCACAGCGGGCAGCGCCTCGCAATAGTCGTTGTGGCCGAACCGGTCGGGCGTCAGCAATGCGCGGGCGCCCGTGTGCTCGAGGATGTAGCGAAGCTCCTTGGGCCCGTAGATGTGGACGACGGGCACGATCGTCACCCCGAGCAGACTGGTGGCCCAGAACGCGACGGCGGCCTCCGCCCAGTTCGGGTACTGGTAGGCGACGACGTCGCCGGGGCCGATGCCCCGCCTGGCCAGTCCGCCGGCGAGCAGGCGGGCCCGCTGCGCGACCGCGGCGACCGTGCCGTCGAAGGGGCGGGCCTCGGAGAACACCCGAAAGCGCGCCGCGCCGTGCTCACGCATGCCCCGGTCGAGAAGCGAGCCGACCGTGACGTCGAGCCACGCGCCTTCGGCCTTCCACCGGACGGCGAGCTCGTCGGGCACGGTGCGCGTGCACAGCGACGTCGCCGTTTCTGACATTCGCGTCACCTTATTTCACACGAGACAGACCCGGCCAGCGGTTGCGCGGATTTTCCTAACAGTCGCGTCGCATAGGAGGAGCGATGACGGCTAACGTAGAACTCCTTACGGGATCTCTTCCGCCGGGATGCCGGCGCTGACGGGCGAACTGGGGGTCGCGATGAAGGTGGCCACACGACGTCGTGAGCCCCGGCGCGGGTACCACGCGTTGCTGGCCGTCCTCCTCGTCGGCGTGGTGCTGGCCGCGTGCGGTCCGCGCCGGCCCCACAGCGACTACCTGGCGGCGGTGGGGGGGAGCGGCACGCGAGCGGGAGCCGCCGGTGAGGGCGGTGCCGGCGATGCCGGCTCCCTCATCGGTGCCGCGGGCGACGTCGGTGGCACCGGCGACCAGGGCGCCGGCGTACCG
>CADDZP010000069.1 GCA_902812475.1 Actinomycetota bacterium
GGCGGCCGACGTAGCGGCACAGCAGGAGCCCTGACCAGGTCTCTTGCTAGCGCCCCCGGCAGGATTCGAACCTGCGACGCACGGTTTAGGAAACCGACGCTCTATCCCCTGAGCTACGGGGGCGGGAATAGAAAAGCGCTGGTCGGAGACTACGCCCGGGTCAACTAAGAGGCGGCCGAGGCGATGAGCTCCTCAGGACTCCGCGAAAACTCCGCGAGCGCGGTCCGGTAGGTCGCATCGAGGCCTGCGGTGAGCGCCTCATCGAGGCTCGGGAAGAGGTGGCCGTAGCGGTCGAGGGTCACGGTGACCGACGAGTGGCCCAGCCGTTCCTGCATAACTTTCGGATGTGCGCCTTGGGCGATGAGCAACGCCGCGCACGTATGCCTGAGGTCGTGGAACCGAAGCCGGGCGGGAAGACCCGCGCTCGCGACAGCGGGCCGGAACGTCCGCTGATAGAAGAGATTGTGGCGAAGCGGCCCGCCCGCCGGCGCCGTGAAGACGAACGCATCCACGTGTTGCGCAGTCTCACCGAGGTACACGGTGAGCTCGTCGACGAGGAAGCGCGGGAGACGAACAGTCCTCCTCGCATAGGTCTTCGTCGGCCCGAACACAAGCCGTCCTCTTACTTCTGACAACGACTCCACGACGTCGACGGATCCTCCGACGAGGTCGAGGCGGCCACACCGCAGCGCCCCGATCTCACCCGCCCGGAGACCGGTGTACGCAGCGAACGTGACGAGAGTGCCGTACCGCCCGCCTATCGCGTCAGCGAGGAGGAGGACCTCCTCTGCCGACAGAAAGAGCATCTCTGCGTGGGGCGAACGAGGAAGTCGGATCCCCATGGCGGGATTGGCTTTGATCGCCCCGGAGCTGGCAGCGGTCGCAAGGACCTGCGCGACGACGCGATACACGTTACGGACTGTCCCCGCCGCAGCGCCTGACGCAGCGAGCTCTGCAATAAAGCGACGAATGTCGACCTGCTCGATCGCTGACACGCGGGCGCCTCCAAAGGCGGGAAGAACATGCACTTCGAGAATCGACCGGTATCCCTCTCGAGTCTTCGGCTTCAGGTGAACGGTCGTCGCGATCCACTCCTCCGCCCATCGCTCGAACATGACGCGACCGAGTTGGGGATCGATGTACTCGCCGCGCTGCATGTCGGTGGACTGCCGCGCCAAGAAGCGCTCAGCTTCCCGCTTCGTCCTGAATCGCTTCGATCGCTCGCGTCCGCGCGGGTCGCGGTACGTCGCCTCGTAGCGCACGGATCCGTCCGACAGCGTGATCTTTCCGATAGCCATCGCACTCCTTCCTTGTGCCGCCCAGTGCGCGACGACGCGCCTGGCGGCGGCAGACGAGTCTTCAACCGCGAAGGCGCCGCAGCAACAGGTTTGGCTCCGCTGGTTCGACGCGGCCAGCTGCCAGGAAGCGGTCGAGGTCGGCGACACGGAACCGGAGGAGGTGGCCGAGCTTGTGGAAGGCGATGCGGCGCTCGGCCACGAGGCGGCGCATGAACCGTTGGCTCACGTTCAGATAGGCGGCAGCCTCTGCGAGCGTGAGCGGCGGGTCGGCGTCGCCGTCTCGTCGGCGGTCTCGCTGTCTCGCCGCACGAACGGTGGGGTCGATGTCGACCATCGGCTTGCTTCCCTTTCCCCCAGCGGTAGCGGAAGGGTACTTGTTTCTATTCATAGGCGTCAAGAGGAACGTCGTGGCGATTGTCGCATCGAGGAGACAACTGGGAGTAATGTCGGAAGACGTGGACGAACACTTCCTCACGTTGCCCCAGGTCGCCGAGCTGCTGCACGTGAGCGAGAAGACCGTGTTCAACATGACCCGGGACGGACGCCTCCCGGCCCGGCGTCTGCCGGGCACCCGCAAGTACCTCTATGTCCGCCAGGAGATCCTCGACCTGTTGGACCAGACGCGGATCGGTCCGGTCCCCGACGCCCAGCCCACCGAGGCCGTCGAAGAGGTCGACGCCGAGGCCTGAGGCGCCCGACAACTACCCCGGACCGGGGATGCGGAGCTCCATCTTGATCTCCCGGGCGAGCACGTTGCGCTCCCGGGACAGGTGGTGCTCCACGCCGGCACGGGCCAAGTCGTGGCTGGCGGAATCGAGCTTGCGGTCGGCTTCGCGATGGGCCCAGTACCTGTCGGTGCTGCGCTCGGGCTCCCGGCCCAAGGGCCGCTCGGGGTCGGTGATCCCGAAGGCGAGGCGGTGGCGCTCGACGACGGCGACGCCCTCGGTCCACGCCGCCCGGGCCTTGGCGGTGTCGGGTCTGGGGCCCAAGGCGTCGGTGAGGTACCGGGGCGGGTCGGCCAGAGCGCGAGAGATCGCTTTGCCCTCACGGGTGTCGATCACCCGGTTCAGCAGCCGGTAGCGCTCGACGTCGCCGCTCCGGGCATCGAAGTAGGCCTGGCGCTGTTCGCCTTGTCGGCGCAATTGCGCGATGTCGGCATCGGCCTCGGCCACCCGGGCCGCCCATTGGCGCGCTCGGCTCTTCGGGGAGTCACCGCGTTGGGGCGAGTGCTTGCGCTCCCGCTTGGACAGCGAGTCGAACCGGTCCTGTTCCTGGCGGGCATGGTCGAGGCTCTCGGCACAGCGCCGCCGCACGGCGCTCACCTGCTCGAGGCGCTGCCTCGGGTCTGAGGGCGCGCCGTCGAGCAAGCTTTGGCGGAGGGCGTCGCGCTCGGCGAGGAGGTCGCGGAACGAGCGCGCGGCCAGCCCGACCTCCCCGCCGATATCGACGGCCATGGTCTTGGTCGCCGAGCGCCCCAACCCCCGGGCCAGTTCGCCGAGCAGCTCCTGGTGGCGATCGCCGAAGTCGTCGCGACGGGTTGGCTGCTCGGGGGCCACGACGTAGAAGTGGTTGGCCTCCCGGCCCCGGCTCATCGCCACATAGCCCATCTCCCGACACACTGTGGGATCGCCCAAGAAGAAGGCCCGGTCCACGGTCATGCCCTCGACCTTGTGGGCGGTGGTGGCATACGCGTGGGTGAGGTGCCCCGCGTCGAGGTAGCGGCTTCCGAGCGTGATGTCGGTGCCGGCGTCGATGCGCATCGACAGCGTGCCTTGCTCGGCGTCGATTTCGCTTACCACGCCGCGGGTGCCGTTGATCACGCCGGCCCAGCGGTCGTTGCGCGTCGCCATCACCACGTCGCCCACGACGAATCCCCGCCCGCCGAAGACGACGTCGGGGCCGGTGAGCTCGCCGCGCTCGAAGAGCAACGCGCGCGTGCGACGGTTGAGATCCTCTGCGTCGGCCCGGCGGGGGGCGAACATCGCCACTTGGCTCTCTGAACGCGCCGCCAGGTAGTCGGCCACCAGACGCTCACGCACCGCTCCTGCGGTCTCGGCACACACGATGGCGCCGTGGGACGCGTAGGCGGCAAGGGCTCGGTCGACGTCGCCGGTTCGCAGCTCGCTCAGCGCCTCGCGTTCCCAGGCGTGGCGCTGTCGGAAGTTGGCGCTCAGTTCATGGGCACCCAGGCGAGACGCGAGCGCTCGGAACGCACCACCGGCATCGATCTCGGCGAGCTGGTGCGGGTCGCCAACCAGCACGACCTTGGCGTGCATGTCGGTGGCGTAGCGGAACAGCTCGGCCAGCTTGCGCGTGCCCACGGTGTTGGCCTCGTCGATCACGAACACGGGCCGAGACATGCGGCTGAGGGGATTGCGGAACTCCGACAGCAGGCTGTCGAGCGTGAAGGAGTCGATGCCGGCACCGGCCTGCAGCTCCGCCGCGTACCTCGCCGCGAGGCCCGCGCCGATGACGCGGATCCCCGAGGCCTGCCAGGCCTCTCGCGCTGCGTCGAGAGCGTAGGTCTTGCCCGAGCCCGCCGCCGCGGCAACGACTTCCACCGCGTCGCCCGAGGTGGTCAGGACCCGCACCATGGCGCGCTGTTCGTCGCTGAGGGTCGGGCGGCGCTCGAGGGATCGTTCGACGTCAGCTCCCTGCGCGACACCACGACCGGCGCCGCGACCGTCCACGGCAGCGGCCAGGACGCGCTGCTCGGTGGCGATCATGTCAGGCGTCGAGTAGCGGTCCTCACCCGAGTCCACGCCGACCAGGCGACCCGTTTGCTCGCACTTGCCGTGGCGCACGCGCAGCGTGTGGTCGGCGGTGTGGCCGACGAGGGGATCAGCCAACAGCACCGCTCGGTCAGATGCGAGGTAGGCGTCGGTCCGCCGCTCGAGCTCCCGGACGGTGGTGCCCGCCGGCAGGCGCTCAGCCAGCGCGATCACGACGTCGCGCCGGGTGTAGGTGCTCGCCCCGCGGGTCAGGCCCTCGGGGCTGGCCAAGTGGTCATAGGCGGTCTCCCACTGGCGCGCGGTGGGGCGTTCATCGACCGAACGGTCCAAGAGCCTGGGGATGTCCTGCCCCCCGAAGCCGACAGCCCGCCCCTGCTCGGCCCAGCGCGCCTCGAGGCTCTCGGCGGCCACGTCGTAGTCCTTGGCCCGTCGGGTGGCGAGGGCGGCGACGTGGGAGGCGCGCATGCCGGTCTCACCCCTTCGTTCGAGCTCGGCTTTGATCTCGGTGGCGCGCTCCGAGAACGTGTCGATCACCGAACGGTCGATGCCGGCGACGTCGGCGCAGCCGTTGTGGACGGGGCCCCATGCGACGCCGAGGGTGCGCGTCAGCTCGTGGCGCAGCTGGGCCTGGTAGGAGACACCGGCCGCCTTGGCGTGGGTGTAGAGGAGGGCGGAGTCCAGACAGCTCCAGCGGCCGTCGCTGGCGTGGACGAGGTTCGCGACCAACACATGCGTGTGTAGATCGGGGTCGCCGGCCCGACTGGTGCGGTGGCGGAAGGCGGCGGCGACTGCTCCCGATGTCTGCAGCTTCTCGACGCCGTCGGTCCCCCGCCGAGCCCCGATGGCGTGGGACTCCAGATAGTCATAGAGGGAGGCGCGCACGGCCCGCTCGTGGGCGGCGATGACGGCCTGGCGGACGTAGGGATCGCCGAAGGCATAGAGCAGCGACACCGACTTGGGCGCCGAGAAGGTCAGGTCGAACGCCGGGACCGATCGCGGACGTCCCGGCCCGCCGCCGAGCAGAACCTCGCCCGTGCGCGGATGGCGCCCGTCCATGAGGGCGCGCAGGTCCTCGGCCGACAGCCTCCCCGACAGCCCGAGCTCCGCCGCCCCCGAGCCGACCCATTCGCCGGGCGCTTCGCCGGCGCCGGTGTAGTAGTCCTCGATGCCGCTGGCGACGCGGCTCAGGTAGTACTCAACGCCTCGTCGCCCGTGCCCTCCTCCTGATGCTGCCAACTTCCCAATGGAGAGCACGACTGGAAACAATAAGCAATTCCCGGTAGAGAATGCAAGTGTATGCCGGAGGCGGAAGCGACTGCAGCGGAGCGGAGGGCGCTGCAGCCGAAGGTCACGTACTCGTCGTGCGGTCGTCGACGTCAGGGGAGGTCATCGACGCGGCGCGAGCGCGGGCCGTGCTCGATGAGCGCAGCCGGGTCCGCGGCGCGGGTGCGAGGATGACGCGGTGGGAGCGATGTTCCGTGTGGCGCGCAATCCAGAGACGGAAATCGTCGTTGCCGTATGTGATCTCTTGTCGACGCGCGAGCTGATGCTGAAACCGAGGACGTGTGGCCCAGGGCGTCAAGGTGTACTGGCACAAGGTGGAGGGGTGGGCGTAAGACGCCGAGCTACGTGAAGAGGTGCCAGTCCGGTCCTGCGTGCGCCGGCGTGTGGTGTTGGACCAGGCGCCCGCAGCGCCACGGTCCTCGCCGCCCAGTTGGCGGCGGTCGCCGTCGCTGCCTAGCGCCGATCCGAATGATGGCCGCCTATTCGGCATCTGCGGGCGCCGAGGCGTCGACAAAAAGTGGCGTGCCGGAGGAAACGTTCCGGGCCTCGACTATTCCCGCGGCGCAGTGGCCACCGTCGTGGGTCCGTCGCCGATCTGCCCGCGACACATCTAACTACTTGGCAGTTAGGCGCGCCCACCAGCGATCGACGAGGCGAAGCGCAACGGGATTGATTACGAGCCCGAGCGCGCCCGCAGCAACCACCGACGGCAGCCCGCCCCTGTAACGAAGAATGCCCCCGCCGCTGCTAATGCGCCCGCAAGCCGCTCCGTCGCAGTCGCTGCCCAAATCGGCCACTCGCTGCGGCGGGCTGGCCGACCGGAACTGTTAGACACGTTTGACTCGTCCGCCGTGGGAGGGTGTTGGGAATTCTCATAATCGTCCGACAGTCCGCTCCTCCGTAGCATTCCGCGTAACCGAGCGAGAGCGTCAAGGGACGCCGACGCAAAACGGGCCACGATTGGCTCCTCAGGCGCGACCACGGCTATCGGCCCGGTTCACAGGGCGCCAGCGGGGGCGCGACGACCGCGGTGGCCTTGGATACCCATGAACACGCCTGATCGCGCGAGTGCGAGGTATGAGGACCGTCTTTCGCGGCCGAGTGTTGCGTCGCGGCTCTTCGCGAAGGCGCTTCGCATAGCGCTGCTACCGCTGGACGCGGTGACTCCGCTACCAGACTTCTGGCGCGTCGTCCTTCTGGACAGAGCTACAGGCGTGTCGGTGTTCACCGAATTGTGCTTCAGCCGCGCGGAAGCTGACACCGCGACGGAAGATCCGTGGTGGCAAGGGTGTCAACCGAAACGGCGCTCGCGCACGCCACGAGGGGTGCGATCGAGATGTGGGTGGAGAGCTGCCTGTCATGAGGCTCACCGGCGATGGCGCCCGTATCTCAGACGATGGCCCAGATAATCCAGATGACGCCAACAAGAAGGGCAACCCAGCTCCCTAGCTGATACAGGTCACGCTGCCTCGGCGGCGCGTCTTCAGGGATCCAGCGCGCAGTGAAACGGATCAGCGCCGCAGCCACTAGTGCGACGATCCCACCGAACACATTGCTCACCACCGCCACCGCCAGGGCCACCCCTGACCTGTCCACAGAGCGCCATTGGCCCCACCGAAGCCGGCAAACGGCCCGCCACCACCGCCGAAACTAAACCCCCACCAGGATCCGCCGTGGCGTGTCCGCCCATATTGAGTTCCGACCGACCATCCTGGAGCGGCGAAAGCGCCGTACAACGACATCCGCTGTTGGTGCGCTGGCACGACGCTCGAGTAGCTGACGTATGGTCCGTGGGCCATAAAGCCGACGCCTCCGAAGCTCGAGTACCAATGGCCATGCTGCCAGCTGACCCCCGCGCAAATCAGCGCACAGCCTTGCCAGCCGACCCCGACGTGGCGGTACACGCCCCGCGCCGTGACGCCGACGAACTTCCGGCACTTACTGCGCCACACCTGCCAGCACTGACCGTCCAAGTCCGTGCGGTTAACCGGATCTCCGCCGACGTAGTCGTAGTCGTTGGCACTCCCGCCCTCGATGGGGTCGACTTCGAGAAACCGCCCGAGACCCGGCACGTACTGGCGAGCGCCCATCTCGATGGTGGCCAGGGAGCCCTCGTGTTCCAGGCCCCGTTGCTTGGCGCCGAGCCAGCCGTAGTCATAGTTGCCCTGGGAGTTGTCGGGCGTGCCGGCTAGGGCCGAGCCGAAGGGGTCGTACGAGAGCGTCGTGCCCTGCTTGGCGCCCGCGGAGTTGGCGGTGGCAACGACGTCGCCGTGGACGTTGGGGTAGCTCCAGACGTCCCCGGCCGAGCGCTTCGTGAGCAGCACTCCACCGAGGAGCGTCACGTCGCGCTCGGTGACGTTGTTGGAGCCGTCCATGGTGAAGTCGGGCGTGTCGCCGTCGCCGGAGAAGCCGTAGCGGGCAACCGTGGCTCCGTTCACGGCCCGGGCCACGATGCGGTCGGTGGCGTCGCGGGTGTAGCGCACCGTCGTCGTGGCCTGGGTCGTCGACACGTGCCGGTCGGTGCCGTCATAGGTCATGGACTGATTGCCCAGGGAGGTGGTGTTGCCGTGGCCATCGTAGGCGGCGGTCGAGTACGCCGAATCGGTCGACGACGTCAGGCGGTCCGCCGCGTCGTAGCAGTAGTTCTTTCCGACCCCGTTGTCGGTCATCGACGTGCGGTTGGTGTCCTTGCCGGCGCTCGTCGCATAGCCGCAGCCGCCGGTCGGGCTGAAGCTGTAGGTGTAGGCGTGGGTGCCAACCCAGGCCGCGGTCAGCCGCCCAGCGGCGTCGTAGGTGAAGTTGTTGCCCACCTGGGGGTCCGAGCCATCGACGGCCTCGTCGATCACCCGCCCTGACTGCGAGCGCGTCAGCGCGTCGGAGGTGAGGGACGCGCCGCCAGCTTGGAGCCAGGTCAGGCCAGTGGTGTTTCCCTGCTGGTCGCGGGTGATCGACGACAGCTGCGTGCCGTTGCCGCCGTTGCCGGTGCCAGAAGGGTACGAGACCGATGCCAACTCGCCCGCGGAGGAATAGGTCGGCACGGCGACAGTCACCCCGTCGAGCTTCTGCGCCGTCGGGCGCCCCGCCGCGTCGTAGTCGGTGTGCAGCGCACCGGTCGGCCCCGAGGTGTCGGTGAGCCGGCCGACCAGGTCGTAGGTGGACGTCGTGGTCTGGTTCCACACGTCGGTGTAGGAGGTGACCCGGCCCAGAAGGTCCCGGGTCGTGGTCACCGTGCCTGAGGCGTCGGCAACGCTGGTCACCAGCGGATTCCCGCCCACCGAGTAGTTGTACGTGACCGTGCGGGCCGCCTCGCCGCCGAAGGCAGGGATCGTCTTCGTCAGGACACGCCCTCTGCTGTCATAGGTCATGCAGGTCCACGAGTCGGCGTTCTGGCGGGCGGCGACGACGCGGCCCGCCGCGTCGTAGACCGACTCCTCGACGCGGCCGGTCTGGGATCCCGGCCCGTCGGCGTCGGGCGAGGTGGTGAGCTTGGCGAGGCCGGCCTGCGTCACCGTCGTGCCACCGGGGCACGGGTTCAGCCTGGTCTCGGTGTTGCCGTAGTAGGTGTAGGTCGTCTGCTCAGGACCCTTCGATCCGACTGTGTAGTGCGCGGCGATGCTGGCCGCCGAGAGTGCCGTCGTGTAGAGGGCGGCCTCGTCGACGGTGCCCGAGAAGCTTGTGTTCCAGGAAATCGAGTGTCCGAATTGCGTCCCGCCTGACCCTGTCAAGGGCGATGTGGCCGTTCCGACAGCGGTCGCGGTGGCGCTCTGGAGCGCGCCGTCGACGTAGATCTTGAACTGCGAGGCCGCGACGGCAGTCCCAGACGGGGCCGACCATGTGCCCACGACATGGTGCCAGGCCCCGTCGTTGATCGTGCGGGCGGTATACACACCGATATACGTGTTGGCGGTGTCGAGAGCGAAGGCGACGTCGCCAGCGGCGCCGGGCCCGCCCGGATAGCTGCCGCCCATCGACAGCGTCAGGCTCTGGCCCGACCCGGTGCCACGGTCCTGGGCAATCGGCTTCAGGGTGCCAGTGTCGGTCGACTTCACCCACGCCTCGACGCTGTAGGCCGTGGCCGACGCCTCGTCCCTCGGCGTCGTGATGAAGCCACCCGAGAGGGCCACAGCCGGCCCACCCCCGACGATGGCACCCGGCTGGTTCAGCGTCACGGGGGAGGTGTAGCTACCGTTTGCCCCCGCGCCGCTCGAGTCCGCGGCCACGGTGCCCGACGTCTCGTCGAGGCGCCAGTCACCCATGGGGGCGTCTGCAGCCACCGTGGCGGCGTAGGTCGGCGAGCCCGCGGGCAGCATGGTGGACGTCCGGCGCAAGAACCCGGTGCCGGGCACCTCGTAGGTCGTGGTCGACGTCAGGGCCAGGCCGGCGGGGTCCTGGGTCTGGGTCGTGGGGAGGCTGTTCTCGGGCGCGGCATAGCCCGTGGCCGTCGTCGTCGCCGGCGCGCCCCCCGAGTCATCTGTTGTCTTCTGGGTGACCAGCCCGTACCGGGGGAAGAGATCAGTGCCCGGAACCCGGGTATCGCTGCTCGCGCCCGGCGTGGTCCAGTGAAGATCGATCTGCGCCCCGAAACTCAGGTCGTAGTACTCGACGCGGATGCGGTGGCGGGAATTGGCGACGGTGTTGTTGAACGTCCCGGCCGGCATGCGCCACCCGACCCCGTCCGTCCAGCCGTCGACCATGAGCTGGTCGTCGACCCAGACCCGCGCCCCATCGTCGGAATAGACCTGGAACGTGTAGTTGCCCGTCGAGGGCATAAGCACTTCGCCCGTGAACCGCGCCGACCAGTTGTCGGTGACTCCGAGGCCAGTCGGGCTCCCGTTGCCCCAGTTCTGCGCCAGCGCTCCGGTGGGGTCACCCACCCCGGTGGCGTGCAGCTTGGGCGTGCCCGCCAGGTTCTTGTTGTCCCAATAGGCGGCGGCCAGGCCCTGCATGCCTCCGTCGTAGACCGTCGAGGTGTGTGCCACCAGAGGGCTCGTACACGTGCCGTTGGGCTTGTTGTCCGAGCCGAAGCACGACGAGGGGGCGGGGCCGTAGGTGTCGGTCGGGCGTTGGGCCCAATCGTAGATCGTCGTCGACTTGCGGCCGGCGGGATCGGTCGTCGAGAGCAGATGGTCGTTGGCGTCCCAGGTCTGCGTCGTCGCACGGCCGGTCGCGTCGGTGTCGGTGAGCGCCCGCCCCGCGGCGTCGAAGTCGACGATCCGGAAGCTGGGCACCGCGTCGTTGGACAGCGAGAACGTCGGGGTCGCTGAGCCGTCGACCGACCCAGCCGTCGTGGTGCCGTTGCCGTCCCAGTCGCCGGTGATGCCGGTGTCGGTCGGTGATCCGAAGCCATAGGTGAGATCTGCAGGACCGGCGGTATTGGCGTTGCGCAGATACCAGCCCGCGCCACGGCGCACACCGATGGTCGTGGTGCGGTTGCCGTCCCAGTCGCCGGTCACTGGCAGATCCCCGACGTTGCCGAAGGCGGCGGTGAGGTCCGCCGCGCCCGCCGTGTTGGAGTTGCGCAGATAGAACGTCGCGTTCGAGGGGCGGTACACGCCCACCGTTGTCGTGCCGTTGCCGTCCCAGTCTCCGGTGATCGGCACGTCGCCGGGCGAGCCGTAGAGGAACGACGGCACGTCCGCCGCGCCCACGCTGTTGGAGTTGCGCAGGTAGAAGGTGTTCGCTCGGTAGACGCCAATCGTCGTTGTCCCGTTGCCGTCCCAGTCGCCCGTCACAGGCTGATCACCGACGTTGCCGAAGGAGAACGTGAGGTCAGCCGGGCCGGCGGCGTTGCTGTTGCGCAGGTACCACGTCGCGGTCGATGCACGGAACACGCCGACGGACGAACCGCCGAGGCCGTCCCAGTTACCAGAGACCGGCTGGTCGCCGTTGTTTCCGAAGCCGAATGGTGCGACGGCGGCGCCCGTGGTGCCCAGTCCGGCGACGGCCACGCGGCTCTGGGTCGCGCTCGAGTAGTTGTACGTCCGGGACGGACGCGCTGCCCCCGCGGTGGGAGCGGGCGCGGTGGTGCTCGCTACGCGGCCCGCGAGGTCGTAGGCGACGCTGGTCACGACATTCGGGTCCGTCCGGACCGTCGCGGCCACGGCATCGGCGGCGAGTGGATCACGCACAGACGTGAGTTGGCCGTTCGTGTAGCCGAAATCCGTCACCTCCCCGCCGGGATCCTCGATGCGGCCCAGGAGCTTGGAGACGTACCAGAAGTTCGTCTGCGTTCCGTCCCAGTAGCTGATGCTGCAGAGCATGTTGGCGGGCGCGGCGGAGTCGAACCCCTGTGGTGCCGTGCCGGTACAGGTCGAGCCATAGTTCAGGGTCGTGACCCGTCCCGAGACGGGGTCGGTGATCTGCGTGAGCTGGGGCGGGGTTCCCGTCCAGGTGTAGGAGAGCGCCGCGGGATTGCGGTCGTCGGTTCCGCTCACGGCCCGGGTGAGCTGGCCGGCGGAGTTGAAGAGGTAGGTGATCCCGTCGTCGCCGTGCAGGGTGAGATTGCCGGCGGTGTCGCGGGCCAGCACACCGTCTTCACCGGCGGGAGGTGTGTAGCCCGAGCCCGTTGACGTATAGGTATGGGTAGCGCCGGTCGTGTCGTAGACGACAACGTTGGACTGAGTGATGGACGCCCGCGTGTATGCCCCTCCGTCCAGATCGGCCGACAGCGACCAGCCCTGGGGAAGGCCCGCAGCATCGGTGGAGAGCCAGTCGGAGGGAACAGGGACGTCGATCGTGCCACCGCCTGTGCCAAGCGGTCCGCGCGCGTAGAGATAGATGAACGCGGAGTTCGTGATCTCGCCGTAGTCGACCTGGATGGGCACCGTCTGGTTCGCGGCAAGGGTTATTCCTGACCCGTAGACCGGGCTGTTGGCCACGCCCTGGAACGAGAGCTGCTGGACGCCGTTGACGGTGATGACGACCTTGTCGTCCACCGAGGCCCCGAAGTAGTAGGTGCCTGCCGTCGGGACGGTGACGTAGCCAGTCCAACGCGCGTTGAAGTAGTCGGGGGGCACGCCCTGCCAGGGGCTGCCCGTGCCCCAGTTGAACTCGACCTGGGAGTCGCGGCGTTGCAGCGTCGGAGACTCGCCGGTGTCGATCGTGACGTTGCGGTCGCCGTTGTCGTCCCAGTAGCTCGCTGCCAATCCCCGCGAGGTGTTGGG
>CADDZP010000070.1 GCA_902812475.1 Actinomycetota bacterium
GGCAACCGTCGTCTCGGTGGCGCCCCGTCCGCCCTCGACCGCGCCCGTCTGGCCCACGCCGGTCGCCAGATTGGTCTTGTTGGTCGGCGACACGCTGGGCACGAAGATGACGACGAGCAAGAGGACGAGTGCGCCGATCAGCAAGGGCGAGTACCGCCGAGCCACCTTCGCCAGATAGCGCCGAACGGCCGCCTCGATGTCCGCCTGGGATGCGCCGTCGGGCCGTTCGCTCACGCGGAGAGTTTGGACGGTCTGTGGCGGTGCTGCAACGCAGCCCGGACGTGCGCTCGGACGGGGCTGACCGCCCGACGCGAGGGCAACGGCGCTCACTACCCTTTTGCAGCAATGACTGGGCGACGCCACCCGGGCGATTTTGTCCGCCTGGTCGTCGCCGTCGCCCTCCTCGCCCTGTGCTCGTTGGCCGCCCGCGGGGGGCACGTCAGCGCGTCGGAGGCCGACGCCTTCAGGCTCTTCAACGACCTGCCCCGCCTTTTCACGGCGTTGGCGCTGCCGCTCCTCGTGATCGGCTCGCCCGTCGCCATCGTCGGCGCGGCCGTCGCCGCCCTTGTGCAGCGCCGCTTCCGTCTGGCGGCGGAGCTGGTGGCGGCCGGGGGCGCCGCGTACGGCATCGCTCGCCTGTTGCAGCACGTGGTCGAGCGCGCCGGGCCGTCGGGCCACATCGCCGTGTTCCACCATGTCGCCCAGCTGCTCGTCAGCGACCGGGTCACGTTGGGGACCGGGTTCCCGTCCGCCGCCGTCGCAGTGGCTGCTGCGCTGGCCACCGCTGCGGGCCCCCACGTGCGCCGCTCGGTCGGCCGGACCGCGTGGTGGCTCGTGCTCGGCGTCGCGCTTGCGCGCATGTACGGCGGGCTCGACCTCCCCCTCGACATCCTGGCCGGCGCTGCGGTGGGGTGGGCCGTCGGTGCCGCCCTGAACCTCACCTTCGCGACGCCCACGGGCCACCCGTCGACGGCGCAGGTGCGCGACGCCCTTGCTGCGGCCGGCATCGATGTACCCAACCTCGTGCCCGCCGGCATGGGTGGCCGCAGCTACGCCCGCTTCCTCGCCACGACGGCCGACGGCGAAGAGCTCTTCGTCAAGGTGCTCGGCAGCGAAGAGCGCAGCGCCGATCTGCTCATGCGCCTGTGGCGGTTCGTCGCCTTCCGCGGCGTACAGGACGAGTTGGCGTTCGTCTCCAACAAGCGGCGGGCCGAGCACGAGGCGCTCCTGGCCATCACGGCCGCCGAGGCGGGCGTGCGAGTGCCGTGCGTCCGCCTGGCGGCGAGAGCGCCGCGCGGCGAGGTGTTCCTCGTCGAAGAGCGGGTGCGCGGCCACACGCTCGACGACGTCGCCGCCGAGACGATCGACGACAAGCTCCTCGAGCGCGTGTGGGAGCAGGTCGGTCGGCTGCACGCGGCTCGCATCGCCCACCGAGACCTGCGCCGCCACAACGTCCTCGTCGACGAGGCCGGCGAGCCGTGGCTGCTCGACTTCAACCTGGCCGAGGCGGCGGCAACCAACCGCCGCCTGCACCGTGACGTCAACGAGTTGTTGGTATCGCTGTCAGCCGTCGTCGGCCATGAGCGCGCCGCCGACAGCGCCATCGAGACGCTGGGCAGCGATGCGGTGATGGCGGCCATGCCGATGCTGCAGCCGCTCGCCATCTCGGGCCGCACACTGGCCGAGCTGCCCGGCCGTCAGACCGTCATCACCAACCTGCGCAGCCACGTGGCCGAGCGGCTCGGCGTCGAGCACGAACCGCTGGCCCAGGTCACCCGCGTGCGGCCGCGCACGCTGCTCGCGCTCGCCGCCTTCGGCTTCGCCGTCCAGCTCCTGTTGCCCCAGGTTGGCGAGTTCCATCAGACGGTCAACGCCGTCACGAGCGCGCACTGGGCGTGGATGGTCGCCGCCATCGGCGCGGCGGCGGTGACGTACGTGGCCGCCGCCTTGGCCCAGCGCGGCGCCGTGGAGCGCCGCTGGCGGCTGCCGCTCTACCCGATGACGGTCGTGCAGGTGGCGTGCTCGTTCGTCAACCGAGTGACGCCGGCGGGCACCGGCGGGCTCGGGCTCAACGAGCGCTACCTCGAGAAGTCAGGGCTGCCCAGACCGCAGGCCCTCGCTGCCATCGGCCTGAACGCGTTGGCCGGCGCCGTCGTCCACGCCCTCGGGGTCGCCGTCGCCATCGCCGCCCTCGGACAGTCGGGGATCGGCGGGGCGCCGTTGCCGCGCGGGTGGGGCGTGCTCGTTGCCGTGACGGGCGCCTTCGTGATCGCCGGAGTGGTGCTGCTGTCGCCGCTCCGCAAGCGCATCGTCGCCCCCATGAAGCGCGCTGCATCCGATCTGGTTCGCGTGCTGCGCCACCCGGCCCAGGCCTCGCAGCTCTTCAGCGGGAACGTCGGGGTGACGCTTGGGAACGCGCTCGCCCTTGCCGCCTGCCTGGCCGCCTTCCACGCCAACGCCAACCTGCTTCAGGTGATCGTCGTCTATCTCGGCGGTTCGGCCGTGGCGTCGGTGAGCCCCACCCCCGGCGCCCTGGGTGCCGTGGAGGCTGCGCTCGTCGCCGGGCTGACCGGCGTGGGTGTCGCCGCCGGGCCCGCCGTGGCCGGCGTGCTGGCCTTCCGGCTGGTCACCTTTTGGGCACCGACGCTTCCTGGGTTCTTCGCCTTCCGGGTGGTCCGGAGGCGGAGGTGGGCCTGAGCGACCGCTCCGGGAAAGGATGACGGCGTGCGCTTCACCGTCGACCAGCCCATCACTGCGCCCCTCGCCCGCGTCGAGCAGGCGTTCGTCGACTCCCGGTTCTACGAAACGCTGGCCCAGATGCCGAACGTCGGCGAGCCCGACGTCCTCGAGCGCACCGAGCAGGACGGCAAGATCCGCCTGCGCGTCCGGTTCGCCTTCACCGGCGACCTGGCCGCCCCTGCGCGCCGCGTGCTCGACCCGGCCAAGCTCACGTGGGTCGTCGACTCCACAGCCGACCTGTCGACACATCGCACCACGTTCAAGATGCTGCCCGACCACTATGGCGACCGGCTCGAGTGCGCGGGCGCCTACACGCTCGTGCCCGACGGCGGCGGCACCACCGTCCAGCGCATGGAGGGCGACCTCAAGGTCAACTATCCGATCGTGGGGCGGCTGGCCGAGCGCGGCATCGTGCTCGGGCTGAAGCAGAACGTCGCCGAGGAGGCGCGCCTGCTCGAGCGCTGGGTCGTGGACAACCCCGCGTGAGCCAGCAGTCGCCTGACTCGCTCATCCGGGCGCGCGTGCTCGCCATGGCCGTCGCCTTGCCGGTGATCGAGACCATCGTGTTGTGGGCCGTCGGCCTGGAGACGGCGCTCGGGATCGCCCCGCAGGCGTCAGCGGCTGCGCCCTTCGACGTGTTCCACGACCTGCGGTGGATCATGGTGTACCACCAGTCATGGCTCGGCCTGGCCCTCGAGGTGCTCGCTTTCATCGTGTTCCGGACCGCCGTGACGACGTTCATGGTCCGGGCGGCGTGGCCCGACGGCGGGACTCCGCCACCGCTGTGGCCGACAGCGCGGAGAAGTGCCGTGTTCGTGGTCACGGCGGCCGTGCTCCTGTCGCCGTGGGTCGCACTGCTGTTCGGCATGGCCGTCGTGTCGGTCTCGTGGCTTTTCTTCGTCGCCGTTCCGGGCGCCCTCGCCGTGATGGTGCTCGTGAACCACGGCGCCATCGAGCGCGGGTGGTGGCGCCACATGCCGCCCGCCCGCACGGTCGGTTGGGTGGCGCTCTCGTTCGTCGTGCTGAGCGCCGAGGGCGCCCTCCTGTCGGTGACGCTGCCGTTCTTCCGCATTCCGCTCGCTGCCCTTACCGGGTTCTTCAACGCGTGGGCCTGGACCGGCATCGTGCACGCCGTCGCCGGTCGGCCGGTGCCTCGTTTCATCCCGGCACCCGCCGGCCTGGTCGCCGTCATCGCCGTCGTCGTCGGGGGTGCCGCCATCGGCTTCGAGACGGTCACGAGCCGAGCCCGCCTGAGCCACGCCGCCAGCGCAGTGAAGAAGAGGCCGCCCGAGACGGGGGAGCCGGTCCTCATCGTGTCCGGCTTCGGGACGCATTGGGCCGGCGACGACGTGCGACGACTACCCGGCGCCTTCGACGAACAGCGCTTCTCCTACCGCGGCATCGCACCGGATGGGCAGCCCGTGCCCTACGACGAGAACGACACCCACGAGTCGCTGGGCGAGCTGGCCCGGAGGATGAACGCCCAGGTCGACGCCTTCCACGCCCAGACGGGCCGCCCGGTGAGCATCGTGGCCGAGAGCGAGGGGTCGCTCGTGGCCAAGGCGTTCCTGGCGGCCACCCCGAGGGCGCCGGTGAACGAGCTCGTCATGCTGAGCCCCCTGGTCAGCCCGGCGCGCGTCTACTACCCGCCCCAGGGCCGCCAGGGGTGGGGCGTGGCCGCCGGCTACGAGCTGCAGGGCCTGACGGCCGGGCTCAAGCTGATCTCGCCCATCGACCTCACGCCGGACACGCCGCTGCTGCGTTCGATCGACGACCACGCCTCCGCCGTCCGCGATCTGTTGAGCTGTCCGCTTCCCGGCGTCCACCAGTTCGCTCTCTTCCCGTTGGCCGACGCCGTCGCCGCTCCACATCCGTCGGCAATTGGGATCCCGGCGTCGGTGGTGCCCGCCTTCCACGGAGGGCTGTTGAGCAGCGGCGCCGTGCACAACACCATCGCCCTGCGCCTCGACGGCGGCAAGGTCCCGCGCTACGACATCTGGTCGTCGGTCGAGCGTGTGGTGCGCGTGGCGTCGTCTGCGTGGCAGGTGCCGCCGCTGCCGCTGAGCCTGAACCCGGCGTGGGGCGATCCGCCCGGGCGCTCGCCCACGTGCGCCTCGATGGCATCGGCGCTGCACCAGTGGGTCGCCACCGTCTCGCCTGGGTAGATATCCCGCATGGCGCGTGCCATCTGGTCAGGGACCATCAGCTTCGGACTGGTGAACGTGCCGGTGAAGATGTACTCGGCCGTGCACTCGAAGGACTTGCACTTTCACCAGTTCGATCCCAATGGCAACCGCATCGAGTACAAGCGGGTGTCGGAGAAGACCGGCAAGGAAGTCGAGTACTCCGACATCGTCAAGGGTTACGAGGTGAAGAAGGGCCAGTACGTCATGGTCGACCCTGACGAGCTGGCTGCCTACAAGCCCGAGTCGACGAAGACCATCGACATCAGCGACTTCGTCGAGCTGGACGAGGTCGACCCCATCTACTACGAGAACACCTACTACCTGGCACCCGACGGCAAGCCCGCCCAGAAGCCGTACAACCTGCTCCTCGAGGCGATGAAGAAGCAGGACAAGGCGGCCATAGGCAAGGTCGTCATCCGCACCAAGCAGTACCTGGCCGCCATCCGCCCGCTCGACGGCATCCTGGCGATGTCCACGATGCGCTTCGCCGACGAGATCGTGCCCACGTCGGAGGTGAAGAACGGGTCGTCGGGCAAGGAAGCCTCGGTGTCACAGCGCGAGGTCGACATGGCGTCCCAGATCATCGACTCGCTGACGACCGAGTGGGACCCGTCGAAGTACCACGACACCTACCGGGAACAGGTCCTCGATCTGTTGAAGAAGAAGGCCGAGGGCAAGGAGATCGTCGTCGAGGAGCCCGAGGAGGAGCAGGGCCAGGTCCTCGACCTCATGGCCGCCCTCGAAGCCAGCCTGGCCGAGGCCCAAGGCCGGTCGGGATCGAAGCGCAGCTCGTCGAAGAGCAAGCGGGCATCGGCGGCCAAGAAGGCGACCAAGAAGACGGCGAAGCAGAGCAGCAAGCGGTCATCGTCGCGGTCCCGGTCGCGTTCGAAGACGAAGGCCAAGAAGACCGCCTAGAGAAGACCGCCTAGAGAAGACGCCGAATTCGCTGACGTTGTCGCCCGTGGGGTGGGGCGCTTTCGTAAGCGAGAACGGCGTGGCCAAGCCGTTTAGAGCACGAGTTCGGCCATGGTGCGCAGGAGCTGGGGGTCGCCGGCGACGATCATGGTGGTGACGATCGACTCTTTCCACGCCTCGAGGTCGTCGCGGATCTTGTCCTTGGGGCCGACGAGGTAGACGTCCTCGACCATGGCGGTGGGTACGGCGGCGGCGGCCTCATCCTTCTTGCCGTCGAGGTAGAGATCCTGGATGCGCGTCGCCTCGGCCTCGTAGCCCATGCGGGCGAAGACGTCGAAGTGGAAGTTGCGGCCGCGGGCGCCCATGCCACCGACGTAGAGAGCGAGCGTCGGCCGCATGAAGTCGGCGGCCTGCTCGACGTCGTCGTGGATGATGACGGGCACGGTGGCGGCAACCTCGAACGTCTCGGGCGTACGTCGGGCACCGGGGCGGTCGAATCCCTCGTCGAGGGACTTCTGGTAGACGGCTTGCTCGCGCGGCGAGAAGAACATCGGGAACCAGCCGTCGGCGATCTCGGCGGCCAGGGCCACGTTGTTCGGCCCTTCGGCGCCCAGGTAGATGGGGACGTCGGAGCGCAGCGGGTGGACCGTCGGCTTGAGGGGCTTGCCGAGCCCGGTGCCGCCCGGATAGGGGAGCGGATAGTGCTCTCCATCGAAAGTCACCGGGCCCTGGCGAGCGAGCACCTGGCGGATGATCGACACGTACTCACGCGTGCGGGCGAGCGGCTTGGGGAACGGCTGGCCGTACCAGCCTTCGACCACCTGGGGCCCGGAGACGCCGAGGCCGAGGACGAAGCGGCCGCCGCTGAGGTGGTCGAGCGTCATGGCTGCCATCGCCGTCGCCGTCGGCGTGCGAGCCGAGAGCTGGATGAGGTTGGTGCCGAGCTTGATGCGGCTGGTCTGTGACCCCCACCAGGCCAAGGGGCTCACGGCGTCGGACCCGTAGGCCTCTGCCGTCCAGACCGAGTCGTACCCGAGACGCTCCGCCTCGAGGATCGACTCCATGGCACCGGCGGGCGGCCCCGCGCCCCAGTACCCCACGTGCAGACCGAGCTTCATGAGCCCGGAGACTACGGTCGGCCGCGATGAGCGCGCCCGTCTACACGATCGAAGAGCAGACCGTCGTCCTTCCGGTGCGAATCAGGGAGGCGTCGTCGGTGTACGCCAGCTTCCTGGTCCCGGCGAGGGCCGTGCAGCGGCTGCTTCCGTCGGGCCTGACGCCGCTGCAAACCATCCCGGGCCGGGCCACGTGCACGATCGTCGGCGTCGACTACCGCGACGGCGACCTGGGTCAGTACCACGAGGTCGGCGTGTGCTTCCTCCTGCGGCCGAGGAACGGTTCGAAGCTCGACCTCGTCAGCATGATGCGCAACCAGGCGCCGGCCTACATCCACCGCCTGCCGGTGACGACAAGCTTCTCGTGTGAGGCCGGGCGGCACATCTGGGGCTTCCCCAAGGAGGTCATGGACATCGACTTCGCCGACACGCCGTCCATCCGCACGGTGACGTTGCGCGACGGCGACCGCCTCGTCCTGCAGCTCACGGCGCCGCGAGGCGGCACCAAGACGTTCGCCGGCGTCGACGTGGAGGCGACGGGGAGCTGGGGCGGGCCGGTCCGGGTGACGCCCGCCCAGATGGCAGGCGAGGGCGTGAAGGCCGGGTTCCGGGCGGGCACCCTCGTCCTGGGCGACCACCCCATCGCCGACGAGCTGCGCTCCCTCGGCCTCCCGAAGCGGCCTCTCGTCGCCGGCGCCATCGAAAAGTTCAGCGGCAGCTTCGGCGAGGCCCACCCGCTGTAGCTGCACTTCTCGCAAAGACCGAGGCGGGCACTACCCTTCGCTGACGCAGCGTCAGACATACAAGGGGGATCCCGTGCGGGCCGCAGTCTTCGTGGAGCAGGACAAGCCTCTTTCCATCGAGGAGGTGACGCCGAACGCGGTCGGGCCTCGGGAGGCGCTCGTGCGCGTCACCGCCAGCGGCGTGTGCCATTCGGACCTCTCGGTGATCAACGGCGGTCTGCCGTTCCCGCCGCCGTGCATCCTCGGCCACGAGGGCACGGGCATCGTCGAAGAGGTGGGCGACCAGGTCACGACGCTGAAGCCCGGTGACCGGGTGGTCGCAGCGTTCGTCCCTGCCTGCGGCTCCTGCTACTACTGCGTCAACGGCCAGAGCAACCTGTGCGACGTCGGCGCCACGTCGTTCACGGCGACGCACGCCACCCGGGCCGACGGCACCCCGTTGGGCGCCATGACGGGACTCGGCACGTTCGCCGAGGCCATGGTCGTCGACGAGGCCGGCCTGGTGAAGGTCGAGACCGACCTGCCCGACGAGCAGCTGGCCCTGATCGGCTGCGGCGTCACGACCGGCGTGGGCGCCGCCCTCAACACGGCCCAGATCAAGCCGGGTTCCAGCGTCGCCGTCATCGGGTGCGGCGGCGTCGGCCAGGCCGTCATCCAGGGCGCCCGCATCGCCGGGGCATCGCGCATCTTCGCCATCGACCCCGTCGAGCTCAAGCGCAAGACGGCCGAGCAGCTGGGCGCCACCGACCTCATCGACCCCGCCCAGGGCGATCCCGTCTCCCAGGTCCAGGCCCTCACCGGCGGGAGGGGCGCCGACTACGCCTTCGAGGTCATCGGCCTGCCCGAGACGATCCTGCAGGCCTACAACACGGCTCGCCGGGGCGGCACGGTCACCGTCGTGGGCGCGGCCCGCATGGATGCCACGGTGACCATGTCGGCGTTCCAGCTCTTCTACGAGGAGAAGAAGCTGCTCGGCTGCATCTACGGCTCCGCCCAGGTGCGCCGCGACTTCCCCCGCTTCATCGCCCTCACCGAGACCGGCCGTCTGGACCTTGGCTCGATGGTGTCCCGGCGCATCAGCCTCGACGAGGTGAACGACGCCTTCCGGGCCATGCAGGCCGGCGAAGTGATCCGCAGCGTCGTCGTCTAGCGGATGGCGACTCTCGACCGGGCCAAGGTCGACGCCCTGCTGGAGCGGGCCCGCCGGGAGATCGACGACGGCCTCCTCCCGTCGTGCCAGCTGGCGCTCGCCCGCGACGGCGAGGTCGTCGTGAACGAGGCGTTCGGCGACACGACCGTCGACACCCGCTACGTGATCTTCTCCTGCACCAAGGGCATCGTCGCCGGCGCCATCTGGCTGGCTTTCGGCGACGGCACGCTGCGGCCCGAGCAGAGGGTCGCCGAGGTCCTCCCCGCGTTCGGCACCAACGGCAAGGACGTCGTGACCGTCGAACAGCTGCTCCTGCACACGTCCGGGTTCCCCCGCGCCCCGATGGGGCCTGGCATCTGGGGTGACCGGGACAAGCGCCTCGAGCGCTACGCCCACTGGCGGCTGAACTGGGAGCCGGGCTCGCGGATGGAGTACCACCCGACGTCCGCGCACTGGGTGCTGGCCGACGTCCTTCAGGAGGCGACGGGCCAGGACTACCGGCAGTTCGTGGCGGAACGGATCACCGAGCCGCTGGGTCTGAAGAGCATGGCCCTGGGCGTGCCCGCTGCCGAACAGGATGACATCGCCACCCTCGTGGAGTGCGGCGAGCCGCCCGACGCCGACGAGGTTGAGCGGCTGTTCGGCGTGCGGGAGATCCCGTTGGGGGAGGTCACCGAGGAAGCGCTGCTCCACTTCAACAAGCCCGACGTGCGCGCTGTCGGCGTGCCCGGCGGCGGGGCCGTGTCGCGAGCGTCCGACGTCGCCCTCTACTACCAGGGCCTCCTCCACAACCCGGGCGGACTCTGGGATGCGCACGTGCTGGCCGACGGCACCGGCGTCGTGCGCAACACGTTCCCCGACCCGTTGATGGGCGGGGTGCCCGCCAACCGGACCCGCGGGCTGGTGGTCGCCGGCGACGACGGCAAGTCGGCGTTCCGGGGCTTCGGGCGGACGGTGTCGGGTCGGGCCTTCGGGCACATGGGCGCCGGCGGCCAGGTGGCGTGGGCCGACCCGGCGACGGGCCTGTCGTTCTGCTACGTCACCAACGGCCTCGACGCCAACCTGTTGCGTTCGGGGCGGCGGGGTACGAGCCTGAGCAGCAAAGCCGCCGCTGTGTGCGCCGACTGAGCGAGGGAGGGCAGCGCTCATCGAACGGATGACTGGTCTCGACGCCGGTTTCCTCTACATGGAGACGCCAACCCTCCACATGCACACGCTGAAGATCGCGGTCGTCGACCCGTCCGGCGTGCCCGGCGGCTACTCGTTCGACCTCCTCAAAGAGGTGCTGGCCAGCCGCCTGAAGTACCTGCCGCCCTTCCGGCGCCGGGTGGTCGAGGTTCCCTTCGGCATCACCCACCCCGTGTGGGTCGAGGACCCCGACTTCGACCTCGACTACCACGTGCGTCGCGTCGCCGTGCCTGCGCCCGGCGGGCCCCATGAGTTCGGCGAGCTGATCTCCGACATCGCCAGCCATCAGCTCGATCGCCGCCGCCCCCTGTGGGAGCTCTGGGTCGTCGAAGGGCTCGAGCACGGCCACGTCGGCGTCGTGGCCAAGATCCACCACGCCGCTGCCGACGGGGTTGCTGCCGCCGCCATGCTGGCCGATGTCCTCGGCGTGGGCGACCACGACCCCGGCGCCCAGGAGCCCGACACCTGGAGGCCCGACCCCATCCCGTCGGACTGGCAGCTCTTCGCCGGCGCCGTGCGTTCTCTGGCCGTCGCCCTGTTCCATCTGCCCGATCTCCTCGTGCGGACGTTCCAGGGGCTCTTCCGCCTGGTCCGGCGCCGCCGGGCCGGCGGCGACCTTCCCCCGCCGCCGTTCAGCGCCCCGGCCGTGTCGTTCAACCGGGCGCTGACGCCACACCGAAAGTTCGTCTTCACGTCGGTCTCGCTCGACGATGTGAAGCAGTTGAAGGAGGCCCTCGGCGCCACCGTCAACGACATCGTCCTCGCCTTGTCCGCCGCCGCCCTGAGGCGCTACCTCCAGGAGCGGGGCGAGCTGCCCGTTCGTCCGCTCATGGCGGGCGTGCCCGTCTCGGTCGGGGAGATGGGGACCCGGTCCTCGGGGAACATGGTCTCGAACCTGTTCACCTCTATTCCGACCGACGTCGCCGACCCCATCGAGCGCGTCCGCAGCGTCCACCGCATGATGAAGGGCGCCAAGGAGGTCCACAACGCCCTGGGTGCCGAGATGCTCGCCGACTGGACCGAGCTCACGCCGCCCCGGCCCTTCGCCGCCTTCATGCGCTTCTATTCGCGACGCGAGCTGGCCAGCCGCTTCCGCCCGCCGATCAACGTGGTCATCTCCAACGTCCCCGGGCCCAGGACCCCGCTGGAGATTGCCGGCGCCCGGCTGGCGTCGATCTACTCCATGGGGCCGATCCTCGAAGGCATCGGCCTCAACATCACGGTCTGGAGCTACACGGGCTCGCTCAACTTCGGGATCGTTTCCTGCCGGGAGCTGATGCCTGACCTGTGGCGGCTCACCGACTACATCCATGACGCCCTCGAGGAGCTGAAGAAAGCGGTGGCATCCGAGGGCACGAACGAGGGAAAGAACGCCTAGATGTTCGAAGTCCTAGGACTTTCGGTCAGCAAGCTGGCATCGGTCTCCCGCCCGCCCGGGCGGGTGGTCGAGGTCCCCGGGCGGGGCAGCACGTTCGTCTACGACATGGACGGGCCGCCTGACGCGCCCGTGCTCTTTCTGGTGCACGGGCTCGTGGCGACGACGCAGCTCAACTGGTTCCCGGCCTTCCCGGTGCTCGCCGACCGCTATCGCGTCGTGGCTACCGACCTGCGCGGACACGGGCGCGGGTTCCCCGCCGGCAACCGCTTCCGGCTGTCGGACTGCGCCGACGACCTGGCGGCCGTCGCCGACGCCCTCGGTATCGAGCGCTTCATCCCCGTGGGGTATTCGCTCGGCGGCCCCGTGGCCCAGCTGACGTGGCACCGCCACCGCGACCGCGTTGCCGGCCTCGTGCTTGCCGCCACGTCGCGCAACTTCGGCGGCACGCTGCGAGAGCGCATCTGGTACCGCACCGTCCCCGGGCTGGTCGCCGGCGTGCGGCTGATGAGCCGGCTGCGCCCCGACGGTGGCGACCCCGACGCCGACTGGTTGGAGCTGGGCGACGACGCCTTCCTCAGCCGCTGGGCCATGGAGGAGCTGCGGCGCACCAGCCCCGCCATCGCCCTCCAGGCGATGAGCGCGCTGGGCCGGTTCACCTCCCACGAGTGGATCGGCGAGATCGACGTCCCGACGGCGGTGGTGATCACGACCAGGGACCGGTTCATCGCCCCCACCCGCCAGATCAAGCTGGCCAACGCCATCGCCGGGGCCACCATCCACCCCGTGCACGCCGGCCACGCCGCCTGCGTGCTGGCGTACCGGCGCTTCGTCCCCGCGCTGGTGGAGGCGTGCGACTCGGTCGCAGGCCGTCTGGACGGGCGCGTCGAACAGAACAGTGGGAGGCTGGGTCACGGTCGAGAGGAGGCCTGAGCGAATGAGCGAGCACCGAAGCGGAGCGGAGGAGCGCAGCTCCAATAAGCACAGAATGCCTCGTTCCGAGGCGTCGCCGGAGGCGACCCGA
>CADDZP010000071.1 GCA_902812475.1 Actinomycetota bacterium
GGCGGCATCAACGGCCACCCCGTCGTCGTCTACACGGCCGACGACGGCGGCGACCCCTCCAAGTCCCGGGCCCTCAGTCAGCAGATGGTGGAGAACAACCACGTGGTCGCCTTCGTCGGCGACATGATCTCCTCGACGGCCGGCGCCGTCGGCACCTACGCCGACTCCGCCCACGTGCCCGTCGTCGGCGGCGACCTCACCACCCCCGACTGGAACGAGCACGCCATGCTGTTCCCCCAGGGCACGGGCGCCATCCAGCTCTACGAGGGCGCGGCCTACTTCGACGCCAAGTTCGTCGCCCAGGCCGGCGGCAACAAGTGGGGTGCGGTGTACTGCGTCGAGGACGCCGCTTGCGAGACGTCCTACAAGCACACCGTCGCCGTAGCGCCCAAAGCGGGGCTGAATCCCGTCTACGGCGAGGGTGTCACGCTCACCCAGCCCAGCTACACGGCCCAGTGTCTGAACGCCCAGAGCAAGGGCGTCAACATCCTTGAGCTCACGCTCGATGCCAACAGCGTGAGCCGCATCGCGCGTGACTGCGCGTCCCAGGGCTACAAGCCGCTGTACGCGTCGGGCGGCGTGATCGTCACGAGCAACCTGGCCCAGGATGCCCACCTCGACCGGTTGGTGAGCATCGAGTCGACGTTCGGGTGGACGTTTGGCGGCAGCCCCGCGGCGAAGGAGTACCAGGACGCCGTACAAGCCCTGGCGCCCAATCTGGCTGTGAGCTCGGCCACGTCGGCGGCGTGGACGGCGGGCAAGCTCTTCGAGAAGGCGTTGGCCCGAGTGTCGGCGTCGGCGACCGTCACTGCGCAGGACGTCGTCACTGGCCTGTACAAGCTCCACGACGAGACACTGGGCGGGCTGGCCCCGCCGCTGAACTTCCTTGCTGGCAAGCCGGCGCCCGGCGCCCCGTGCTACTTCGGCGTCCAGATCTCGAGTGGCAAGTGGAGTCCGCTCAACAACGGCCAGGCCTACTGCTGAGCGCAGGTCACCGACGGATCTCCCGCCAGGGCCTGTCCTTGTCGACCCGAGGTTCAGGAGGCAGGCCCAGCACCCGCTCGCCGATGATCGTCCGCTGGACCTCGTCGGAGCCGCCGGCGATTCGGTAGCCGGGGGCGCCGAGCACGTGCTCGCCCCAGGCGTAGGTGGCCCACCTGCCGGTGTCCGCAGTCAGTGCGGGCCCGACCACGAGGGACATCGCGTCGCTGATCTTGCGCATCCCTTCCGTCCACAGCAGCTTGCCGATTGAGCTCTCGGGCCCGGGCGGGCTGCCCGCGGCGCGCACGTCTGCGGCCCTGCGGTTGAGGAACTCCTCAACGCGGAGATGGCTGTACACCTTCATGAGCTCTTGGCGAACGATGGGGTCGCCCGTACGGTCGAGCGATCTGGCCGTCGCCAGCACCTGCGGCCACGAACCGCCCGGGCGCCCCGCGGTCGTCGAGTGATCGCGTTCGAACCCGAGAGTGGTCAGCGCGACGCTCCAGCCTTGGCCCTCGGCTCCCAGCCGGAGCCGATCGGGGATGCGCACGTCGGTCAGGAAGACCTCGTTGAACGATGCCCCGCCGCTCATCTGGCGGATGGGACGCACGTCGATGCCGGGGGTGTCCATGGGGACGAGGAAGGCGGTCAGGCCCCGGTGCTTGGGCGCGTCGGGGTTGGTGCGGACAATCAATTCGCCCCACTCGGCGAATTGGGCGCCGGAGCTCCAGACCTTCTGGCCGTTGATGATCCAGTCGTCGCCGTCGCGCACGGCGCGGGAACCAAGCGCGGCGAGGTCTGAGCCCGCCGACGGCTCCGAGAACAGCTGGCAGCAGTAGATCTCCGCCCGGAGCAGGGCGACGACGAAGTGCGCCTGTTGCTCCGGCGTGCCGTAGGCGTGCACTGTGGGAGCGATGAGGCGGGTCGTCACGCTGAACAGCTCGTGGCGGGGCGGCGTCTCGTATTCGGCCTCGAGACGGGCGTAACCGCGTGCGTGGTCATCGGTGAGCCCGAGGCCGCCGAAGGTGGGGGTCCAGGTGATGGCGTGGTAGCCACGCTCCGCTCGCAGCGCGTTCCACTCCCGGAGCCGCTCGAGCAGCGCACGCTCCGCCTCGTGCGCCAACGAGTGAAAGACGGCGGTGCTGAAAGGGTCCCCGGGCGTCACCTCGTCGCCGCTCGTCTTGCGGAGGGCGACGTGGCGGTCGAGCCAGCGTTGGGCCTCTGTCAGAAACCGGCTGACGTCCACCGGAAAAAACTAATCGATCAGCAAGATTTTTGCACGCGCGTCGAGTAGGCTGACGGCATGGCGACCAAAGCCCCTCGCCGCCTCGGGCGTCCGCCGGCCAGCAGCTCGGCGGAGACCCGCCGACGCATGCTCGACCTCGCCCGCCAGACGTTCGCGGAGCTGGGATGGGAGGTCACCACCAACAACCTGGTGGCCCAGCGAGTGGACGTCACGAGCGCTGCGCTGTACCACTACTTCGACTCCAAGCTCGACATGTGGCTCGCTGTCTACGACGACGCCCAGGACCTGGTTGGCAAGGCGTTCGCCGAGGCGTCCGCGTCGAGCGACACGTTCGTCGGGAAGTTCGAAGCCATGTTGGAGACCGCCCACGCGCTGAACCGCAAGGATCCTTCCCTGGCCAGCTTCCTGGCCTCCGCCCGCATCGACTACGCCCGCCATCCCGAGCTTCTGAAGGCGCTGCGGCGCCGGCGCCGCCTCGGCGACGACATCGTGGCTGAGCTGGTCGATGCCGGCGTCGCCACAGGAGAGATCTCCCGGGCCCGGCGCGCCGAAGCGGCCGCGCTCGTGAAAGCGATCCTCATCGGTTTGACCGACGGCGTGTCCGACGACCTCAAGGAGCACCGGGCCGCCATCGAAGGCGTAAAGGCGCTCCTCCAGGGCGACCTCATCACGAACGGAAAGAAATAATTCACTGGTGACTTTTATCTAATCGTGTGATTAGATAACGCCGTGAGAGTCGACGTTCCGGTTGACGACGGGGTCTTCGCCATCACGCCCGACGGGCCCCGCCTCCTCGGAACCAGATGCACGGCGTGCGGGACGTACACCTTTCCCCGCCAGAGCGGATGTCCGAGCTGCACCGGCACGGAGATGCTCGACGTGCAGCTGGCGCCGAGGGGCACGCTGTGGACGTGGACCGTTCAAGGTTTCCCGCCCAAGGCACCGCCGTACATCGGCGAGAGTGATCCGGCTCGGTTCGTGCCCTTCGGCGTCGGGTACGTGGAGCTGCCGGGCCAGCTGAAGGTCGAAGGCCGCCTCACCGAGAGCGACCCGTCGCGGCTGCAGATAGGCATGCAGATGGACTTGGTCGTGGTGCCGCTTAGCGGCGATGACGCGGGCAACCGCGTCGTCACGTACGCCTTCCGACCGATCTGTGCGGCGGGGTCGTGACCGGCGTCGCCATCGTCGGCATCGGCATGCACGCCTTCGGGCGCACCGATGGCGTGTCGGGCCTCGAGCAGGGCGCCGCCGCCGTGCGCCGGGCGCTGGCGGACGCCGGAGCCAGCTGGTCCGACATGCAGTTCGCCGTCGGAGGTTCGGCCTCAGCCGGCTCAGCCGACTCGTTGGTGTCCACCCTGGGCCTGACCGGCTTGCAGTTCACTAACGTCGCCAACGGATGCGCCACGGGTGGGACGGCGCTGTTCACCGCGGCGAGCGCCATCCTGGCCGGCACGTACGACGTCGGCGTGGCCGTCGGGTTTGACAAGCACGAGCGGGGTGCGTTCCGAGTCGACAGCCGGTCGGCGGGACTGGGCGACTGGTACGGCGCCAGCGGCCTGGCGCTGACCACGCAGTTCTTCGGGATGAAGCTCAACCGGTACATGCACGAGCACGCCATCACCCGGCGCACGCTCGCCAAGGTGGCCGCCAAGGCGTTTCGTAACGGCGCAGCCAACCCGATGGCGTGGCGTCGCAAGCCCCTCTCCGAGGAAGAGGTGCTGGCCTCGTCCATGCTGTCGTACCCATTGACGCAGTACATGTTCTGTTCGCCGGGCGAAGGCGGCGTCGCTTTGGTGCTGTGCCGGGCCGACCAGGCCCGCCGCTACTCCGACCGGCCGGTGTACTTGAAGGCGGTGGTGGTGCGGTCCCGGCGCTTCGGCAGCTTCGAAGTGCTCGCGCCCTCTCTTGCCCTCGAGCACAACGCCGGGCCGACGGTGGACGCCTCCAGCGCCGCCTACGAGCAGGCGGGCATCGCGCCGCAAGACGTCGACGTCGCGCAGCTCCAGGACACCGAGACGGGCGCCGAGATCATGCACATGGCCGAGAACGGGTTCTGCGCCGACGGCGACCAGGAGCAGTGGATCGCGGACGGCGAGACCGAGATCGGGGGCCGCCTGCCCATCAACACCGACGGCGGCTGCCTCGCCAACGGCGAGCCCATCGGGGCGTCGGGCCTGCGCCAGGTCTACGAGAGTGTCCTCCAGCTGCGCGGAGACGCCGGAGACCGGCAGGTCCCCGGTCAGCCGCGTGTGGCGTACACCCACGTGTACGGGGCACCGGGCATCTCCGGCGTCACCATCCTCTCGCGCTGACACGTCGCCGAATTGCTGCGAAATCCTCTGGCGTTCCGCGCCTGGATAAGTTAATCTATCAATCAGTTAGTTTTGTGAGGAGGGATCGACCAGATGGCCGTGCGTGCCGAACCCGAGCTGGCCCGGTCACCGGGCATCTCTTATCAGGAGCTGCTCGACACCGATACGCGACCGGTTCCCGCGGTTCTCCGGCTCACCTCACCGGCATCGCTCGGGTCCGACGACATCCCCGTCGAGCGCTACATCTCGCGAGCCTGGCACCTGCTCGAGGTCGAGCGTCTCTGGAAGCGGGTTTGGCAGTTCGCCTGCCGCGAGGAGGACATCCCCGAGCCGGGCGACTACCACGTCTACGAGATCGCGTCGCTGTCGTTCCTCGTGGTCCGTACGTCTACGGGAGCCATCAAGGCGTATCCGAACGCGTGCCTCCACCGCGGTCGCCGTCTCAAGGACCACGACGGCCGTTGCAGCGAGCTGCGCTGTCCGTTCCACGGGTTCGCGTGGGCCCTCGACGGCGCCCTCGCCGACGTCCCCGCCCGCTGGGACTTCCCGCACGTCGACGATGAGTTGTTCCATCTGCCGGAGGCCAAGGTCGGGACGTGGGGCGGATTCGTGTTCATCAACCCCGATCGCGCTGCCGAGCCCCTCGCCCACTTCGTCGCCGATCTTGCCGACCAGTTCGCGGTCTGGGACCTGGCGTCGTACTACAAGGAGGCCCACGTCGCGCGCGTCGTACAGGCCAACTGGAAGGTCGCCCAGGAGGCGTTCTGCGAGGCGTTCCACGTCAACGCCACCCACCCACAGGTGCTCGCCTACCTCGGCGACACCAACAGCCAGGTTGACATCTGGGACAACTGCGCTCGCGTGATCACTCCCGGCGGGACGCCGAGCCCTCTGCTCAATCGGCGGCCGTCCGAGGAGGACATGCTCCGCTCCATGCTCGACGTTCGCGTCGACGAGGAGCCGCCAGTCGTGGTGCCGCCGGGCAAGACGATGCGCGCCGTGGCGGCCGACCTGACGAGGGCCAAGTGGCGGCCCGTCCTCGGCGACGCGGTGGACGCCATGTCCGACGCCGAGCTCATGGACAGCATCGACTACACCCTGTTCCCGAACTTCCACCCGTGGGGCGCCCTGAACCGCATCGTCTATCGGTTCCGCCCGAACGGTGACGACCACCTGTCGTCGATCATGGACGTCATCTTGCTGGCGCCGTTCGCCGGCGAGCGGCCGCCGCCCCCGCCCGTGCACTGGCTCGACGAGCGCCAGTCGTGGACGGATGCGCCCGAGCTCGGCCTGCTCGCCAAGGTCTTCGACCAGGACCTGTTCAACATGGCCAACGTGCAGCGCGGTCTGGCGGCGACGGCGAAGCCGGGCGTCACGCTGGGCAACTACCAAGAGGCCAAGATCCGCTGGCTGCACCACAAGCTCGGCGAGTGGGTCGGGAGGTCGGCGTGAACGGCGTGCGTCATCCGTTCACCGACGCCCTCTACGAACCGGTCGGAGACGGCACCGTCATGGTGACGCTCCACGACCGCACCGGGCGCTTCACGAGCGAGGGCCGCTGGCTGGACGGCGAGCTGCGCGAGGCCGACCCCCACCTTTGCGGGTGGGTCGCCGGCCGGCGCGTGACGAGCCATCGCGTCACGGCGAAGGCCGAGCGCGGGACCAACGGGTCCCGCTGACAAGAGAGGAGCGACGGGAGTGGAGTTCACGCTGAAAGGCAAGGTGGCCCTGGTCACGGGTGGGTCCTACGGGCTCGGCGTCGTCTGGGCCCGAGCGCTGGCCGAGGCCGGCGCCGACGTGGCCATCACCGCCCGTTCCCAAAACCTCCTCCTTCGGGTGGCAAAGGAGCTCTCGGCGACGGGCCGGGAGGTCAGCTACCACCCGGGCGACGTCACCGTCGAGAGCGACGTGCAGCGGGTCGTCGACGGCACGATCAGGCGCCACGGCCGCATCGACATCCTGGTCAACAACGCCGGCGTCAACGAGCCCACCGGGCGTTCCAGTGAGCAGACGTCGACCGACGAATTCAAGCGCGCCATCGACGTCGACCTCCTCGGTGTCTGGAACTACGCCCGCCTCGTGGGTCGCCACATGCTCGACCGCGGGAACGGGTCGATCATCAATGTGGCGTCTATCTGTGGCATGGGCGGCACCGAGTTCGCCAACCCCGCCTACCACGCGGCCAAGGGGGCCGTCATCCAGCTCACGCGGCAGCTCGCGGGCGAGTGGGCCGACCGGGGCGTGCGCGTGAACGCGCTCAGTCCGGGGTTCTTCATGAGCGAGATGGTCCGCGAGGTGCTCGAGTTCTCGGGGACCCGCACGTGGATCGACAGCCGAACGCCGATGCGGCGCATGGGCGAACACGCCGAGCTGACCGGGCCCCTTGTGTTTCTCGCCTCAGACGCCGCGAGCTACGTCACGGGCGTGAACCTGCCCGTCGACGGCGGCTACAGCGCCATGATCGGCGCCGGGCAGCTCCAGGCGCCATGGCAGCTGTGGAACAACCCCGGCCCGATCAATGCGGCGTCGGTGTACCCGGGCCTCGCTGAACTGCCCGACGGCATCCGCCGCGAAGGGATCCCCGGCATCCACTTCCCGGGCGGGGTGAACTGACGTGGAACTCGGCATCGCCGGCAAGGCGGCGCTGGTCACCGGCGCCAGCAAGGGCATCGGGCTCGCCATCGCCCACCGGCTGGCGGCCGAAGGCGCTTCCGTGGCCGTTTGTGCCCGGGGTGAGGCCGGCGTCAAGGAGGCGGCCAACGCCCTGAGCGAGCACGGCGTGGATGTCCACTTCGGTGCTGTTGACGTGGCCGACGGTGACGCCCTGCGCGCCTTCGTCGCCGAATCGGCCGAGCGTTTCGACGGCGTGGACATCGTGGTCCACAACACGTCGGCGTCCGTCGGCCGCGGGCTCGACCAGTGGGCGGCGAGCTTCGAGCTCGACCTCATGCCGCTGGTGAACCTGGTGGAGGCGGCGACGCCGCATCTGGCGGGGTCGGGGGCGGGTGCTGTGGTGGCCATCGGCACGACCAACGCCATCGAGACGCGGCCGCCGGCGGGCGCCAACTCCTACGGGGCGTTCAAGGCCGCCGTGATCCAGCACGCCAGCGCCTTGGCCCACACGCTGGCGCCTCAGGGAATCCGGGTGAACGCGGTGTCGCCCGGGCCCGTCTGGTTCGAGGGAGGCGTGTGGGACTCGATGCGGCAGCGGATGCCCGAGCTGTACGACTCTGTCGTCGCCGACATCCCCCTCGGCTCGATGCCGACACCCGCCGACGTCGCCAATGCCGTTGCCTTCCTCGCCAGCCCTGCCGCGGGACACATCACTGGTGCCAACCTCGTCGTCGACGGAGGTTTCGCCAGGCGGGTGCAGTTCTGATGGCCAAGGCGGGCGACCGCATCGACGCCGTCCTGGTCTGCGGCGGCAAGTACCACGACTTCGACTTCGCCCGCCAACAGCTGCTGACGGAGCTCGGTCGCTTCGATCGTCTGCGCACGCGCGTGTTCGAGGACTACCGATGTACCGATACCGACGGCGCCCTCGACGGGGCCGACGTGCTCGTGACCTACACGTGCGACGTGCGTCCCAGCGCGCCCCAGCAGGACGCCCTCGAGCGGTTCGTGCGCCGAGGCGGGCGGTGGGTCGCCCTGCACGGCACCAACGCCGCCCTCGATGCGCCGCCGACCTTCGACGGGCGCGCCCCGTTCCGCACGCCCCGCGTCTTCCCCGCCATGGCCGACGTCCTCGGGAGCCAGTTCCTCGCCCATCCGCCGGTCGCGCCCTACCGCGTGGAGGTCACTGACTCCGGTCACCCCCTCGTCGCCGACATCGAGCCGTTCTGGGTCGACGACGAGCTGTACTGCTCGGCGCTGTACGGGCCCCTCGAGGTCCTCCTCCACACCCGCTTCACAGGCGAGTGCCCGGGCTTCGCCGAGTCCGCGTGGCCCGACGACGACATCCGCCCCGTGCTGTACTTGAAGCGCACGGGCGCCGGCGAGGTCTGCTACCTGACGCTCGGCCACTGCCGCGGTCGCCTCGACATGCAGCCATTGGTCGCCGAGTACCCGCGTGTCGAGCGGGGATCGTGGGACGTGCCGGAGTTCCGTGTCCTGTTGCAACGCTGCCTCGAGTGGGCGCTGGAGGTCGAGCATGCCGCCGTCTGAGCTCGCGCCTACGCCCGCCCAGCTGGTCGACATGCACCGGCGAATGGCGCGCATCCGCCACTTCGAGGAGGAGGCGGGCAAGCTCGTCGAAGGGGGCAAGATCCCCGGCGCCCTTCACCTCTACGTCGGCGAGGAGGCGGTCGCGGCCGGGGTCATGGTTCATCTCGACGTCGACGACCAGATCACGTCGACCCACCGCGGCCACGGCCACGTCATCGCCAAGGGCGGCGACTTCAAGCTGATGTACGCCGAGCTGTTCGGCAAGGCGACCGGCTACTGCCGCGGCAAGGGCGGCAGCATGCACATCTCCGACCTCGACCTCGGGATCCTGGGGGCCAACGGCATCGTGGCGGGCAGCGTCCCCATCGCCGTGGGCGCTGCCTTCGCCAACCGCTACCGCGACACTGACCGCGTCACCGTCTGCTTCTTCGGCGACGGGGCGTCGAACGAGGGCGCCTTCCACGAGGCGGCCAACATGGCCGCCCTCTACCAGCTCCCAGTGGTGTTCGTGTGCGAGAACAACCTCTACGGCGAATTCACGTCCCAGCCCCGGCACCAGCGTGTCACCGACATCGCCGACAGAGCGGTCGGCTACGGCATGCCGGGGGTCATCGCTGACGGCATGGATGCCAGCGCCGTGTTCGGCGCCGCAGGCGAGTGCATCGCCCGCGCCCGGGCGGGAGGCGGCCCCAGCCTGCTCGAGTGCAAGACATATCGGTTCTACGACCACGTCGGCGTCACCGGGATGCGGATCCCCTACCGCGACGAGGCCGAGGTCGACGAGTGGAAGGGGCGCGATCCCATCGCTGCCCTCGAGCTGCGCCTGGTGGAGGAAGACGTGCTGACCGCCGACGCCGTCGCTGCCGTCCACCAGAGCGTTGTCGCCGAGATCGCCGACGCCATCGCCTTCGCCGAGGCCAGCCCTGATCCGGACATCTCTTCGCTCACCGAGGACGTCTATTCCAACCCGATCGAGCCGGGTGGCGTGCGGTGACGGCCACCGACCTCCCCGTGACCGCCGGCCGCAAACTCCCGTTCGTCCAGGCCGTCCCCGAGGCGATCGCCCAGTGCATGCGCGATGACGCCGACGTGTTCTTGGCCGGGGAGGACGTCGCCGTGTACGGCAGTGTGTTCGGGACGACGAGAGGGCTCCTCGACGAGTTCGGTCCATCGCGCGTTCTCGACACCCCGATCTCCGAGATCGCCATCATCGGCCTGGCCACCGGCGCCGCCGCCGTGGGCCTGCGCCCCGTCGTCGACTTGATGTTCATGGACTTCATCGGTTGCGCCATGGACCAGCTCATGAACCAGCTGGCCAAGATGAAGTACATGTTCGGTGGCAAGGCGCGGCTGCCCGTGACGGTGATGACCGCGGCGGGCGCCGGTACCAACCTGGCCGCCCAGCACAGCCAGAGCCTCGAGGCGATGGTGTGCCACATCCCCGGGCTTAAGGTCGTCATGCCGTCGAACGCCTACGACGCCAAAGGTCTGCTGACCGCCTCCATTCGCGACGACGACCCGGTCATCTTCATCGTCAACAAGTTCCTGCTGGGCGCCACGTCCGACGTTCCCGTCGAGCCCTACGAGGTCCCGCTCGGTCTGGCTGCCGTGGTGCGGCCGGGCACCGATGTCACCGTCGTCGCCCACGGGCGCATGGTCGGCGAGGCGCTCGCGGCGGCCGAAGCGCTGGCGTCCGACGGAATCTCACTCGAGGTCGTCGACCCCCGCACACTGCAGCCGTTCGATTTGCCCACCGTGCTCGCGTCCGTCGCCAAGACCCACCGGGCCCTCGTTGTGCAGGAGTCCGTCCGCTACGCCGGCATCGGCGCCGAGTACGCGGCCCAGATCGCCGAGGAGGGCTTTGACGAGCTCGACGCGCCGGTCGCCCGCCTCGGCGCGCCGTTCAGCCCCGTCCCGTTCAGCCCCGTCCTCGAGCAGGCATACGTGCCCGATGCGGCCCGCATCGCGGCCGAGGCGCGAGTCCTCATGGGCACGTGAACGACATCGTGATCCCCAAGCTGGGGATGACGATGACGGAGGGCACGATCGTCGAGTGGTCCGTTGACGACGGCGGGCGGGTCGAGAGCGGCGACCTCGTGTTCGTGATGAGCACCGACAAGCTGGACACTGACATCTACGCGGAGGCGTCGGGCACGCTCCAACACCGGGCCGAGGCCGGATCCACCCACGCCGTGGGCGCCGTGGTCGGCGTCATCCTGGCCGACAGCGAGACGGCCACGGCCTTGGCTGCCGCCGGGGGCGAAACGGTCGCGGTCGCCGCCCCGCCCGAGGTGCGAAGCAACGGCCACCGCGTCAAGGCGTCCCCGCTGGCCCGCAAGGTCGCGGCCAACGCCGGCGTCGACCTGGCCACCGTGACCGGAACAGGACCGGGCGGCCGCATCGTGAAGGCCGACGTGGAGACAGCGGCGCGGATGCCGGCACCGGCGCCGGCATCGCGCCCGGCGTCGGTTGCCGCGCGTGTTCCTCTCACCGGCATGCGCAAGGTCATCGCTGAGCGCATGCACGCCAGTCTCCGCGACATGGCGCAGCTCACGCTCGGCATGGAAGTCGACATGAGTCACGTCGCCGTCCTGCGGCGCGCGGTCAACGACCAGTGTGCGGACGACGGCGTCCGCCTTTCGTTCACCGACATCGTGTGCCGCGCCGCCGTTCAGGCGCTGGAGGATCACCCTGGCCTGAACGCCAGCGTCGAAGGCGACGACATCGTGCTGCACGGCGACGTCCATCTCGGGCTGGCTGTCGCTGTCCCCGAAGGGCTGCTCGTACCAGTGGTGAGGGACGCCAACTGCCTGTCGCTCGCCGATCTCTCCGCCGCCGCCGCACGCCTGGCCGCCGGGTGCCGCGACGGAAGCGTCAGCCTCGACGACCTCGACGGCTCCACGTTCACGGTGACCGCCCTCGGTGCCAGCGGCGTCGACTTCTTCACGCCCGTCATCAACCCGCCGAACGTCGCAATACTCGGCATCGGGCGGGTTCGAAACGGTGTGGCGTGGGACGGCGAGACGCCGGTCCGGCGCCAGGTGATGACGCTCAGCCTCACCATCGACCACCGTGCCATCGATGGCGCGCCAGGCGCGGCCTTCCTGTCGGCGGTCAAGGATCGCCTCGAGTCGCCCTACCGGTTGTTGGTGTGATGACGGAGGGCAAGCGCATCGACGTAGCCGTCATCGGCGGGGGACCGGCGGGCTACGCAGCGGCATTGGCGGCCGCCCGCCACGGCGCGTCGGTCGCGCTCGCCGAGCCCGAACGACTCGGCGGCACGTGTGTCCACTGGTCATGCATCCCGACCAATGTGTTGCTGGCCGGCGCCCACGTGTCCCTCGAGGCGCGTGAGCTGGCGTTCCTCGGTGTGATCGAGGCGGGCGACGGTGTCGTCATGGCCCGGCTGAGCGCCCGTCGTGAGGCGCTGGTGCGCGTCCTCTCCGGCGGGGTCGCCGGCGCCCTCCGCAACGCGGGCGTCGAGGTCCTCCCGGGGAGGGCGGCGCTGCACTCGCCCTCGGCGCTGACCGTCGGACTGCAGGACGGCACCGCTGTCGACTTCGACGCCGGGTCGGTCGTGCTGGCTGCGGGGGCGCGGTGGGCGCTCCCGGGCTTCGACGGCATCGGCGCCGAGCGCGTCCTCACGGCCGACC
>CADDZP010000072.1 GCA_902812475.1 Actinomycetota bacterium
GATCTACGAGGCCGCCGTGCGGGGCCACGACGTGGCCGAGTCGGCTCTGTGCGCCCGTCCTCGTCGAGCGTGATCCATCCTTCGCCGAGATCCAGGCCGACATGGACAAGCAGCACCAGGTCGTCGACGAGCACGCACGCGCCGCCTCGACCGCCCTCAACCGCCTCGCCGAGGACCCGAGTCGGGCCCGCATCGCCGACGCCGTGGAGGCCATGGACACCCTCCGCCAGGCCACCGAGGACCACTTCATCGACGAGGAGGACAGGGCGTTCCCCGGCCTGGCGACACTGTTCACCGAGGCCGACCTCGACGCTCTGGAGCGCCGCCGCCACCGGATGCCCAAGGACATGCGCGTGATGTTCATCGCCGCCGAGGACGGTGCCGCCCGCCGGGCCAACGCCCGCGACCTCACTTCGTCACTCCCGCTGGGCGACCGCATCGGCCTCGCCCTGTTCTGGCGCCGCCACTACCGCAAGATCGTCGGCCCCGTCCTCGCCATCCACTGAGTCGGCTTCCTGGCGCAGACGGTGCGCTGACGTTCGGGCTGCATTGCGGCAGAAACTGCGGCTCTGCGGGATGGTGGCTCTTGTCTCGACCGGTCGTTTGGCTGTGATCGCGTCCGATTCGTCCGATCTCAACAGCCACTCCAGCGGTTCAAACGAACCGCTGCACCGAACCGTCGTGATCCTGTGCGACATGCCCGGGCGATTCCAGCAACCGTTCGGGCGCATCAGGTCGCGACGCCCGGCACCGTCTCCTCGAGAGCCGCAGCTTGGTGACGCGCGGCGACCGAGAGTGGGCGACAGCGCCGCGCTACAGCTCGACGGTCTTGCCGTCCTTCCATTGACGCAGGACGAGGTAGCCGCCCTTCAGCGCCGCGTGGTCCCAGTTGCCGAAGCCCATCGTCGTGCCCTCGTAACCGGTCGCCGCGGGCAGGCGCTTGACCTCCTCGAGGGCTTCCTTCACGCCCGGCCCCGTGAGGTGGACGGCCCGGGCGAGGGCTTCGGCGACGAGGCGGCCGATGTCGTAGGCGGCCACGCCGACGGGGCCGGCCGCTGACTTCGGCGACTTGGCCTTGAGGGCCTGCCGGCGGACGTTGCCCTCCGAGACGGTGTCGACGTAAGCCCAGCCGTCGAACCCCGCCCGCCAGTCCTTGCGGGCGTAGCCGAACATCAGCGCCGAGTTGGCCACGACGGTGACGTCCCATCCGGCGTCGGCGACGGCGACCGAGACGGCGCGGGACGCGGCGCCCATGCCGAGATACACAAGAGCCTCGGCGTTGGCGGCGCGCAGGCGGTCGACGATCGCCTCGGCCTCTTCGGCGAGCGGCGAGATCCCCGAGCGGCCGAGCAGGTCGATGCCCATGCGGTCGCACGCCGACTCGAACGACGAGACATAGCCGGCGCCCACGGGTGACTTGTCGTGGATCACGACGGCAGACCGAAGTTCGCGCCGGCGCAGGTGCTCGGCCAGCACGATGGGCTCCTCGGCCAGCGAGCCCACCTGGTAGTGGAACATGAACGAGCTGCGCGTCCGCTCACCGCCCGTGTAGTTGATGCAGGGGACGCGCGCCTCGTCGGCCCAGTCGCGCACCAGCAGGCCGTTGTCACTGATCGACGGGCCGATTATTGCGAGCACGCCGCCGTCGACGAGCTCGCCGAAGTTGCGCTTGACGTCGTGGGCCGAACCGGCCGGCAGCCCGGCCGCTTGCCGAGGCACCAACTCCACGGGGCGGTCGAGGTCGACCTCGGCGAGCCCCTGGCGCACCGCCTCCTCGAACCCGGCGCCGCCGTCGTGCTGGGGGAAGTCGTAGAGGATGCCGACGAGCAGCGGCGACGCGACCATGCGCCACCGGACGATAATCAGCCCGTGCGCATCCCCGAGGAGCTGGCCGACCGAGCCCAGCGCTTCGGCGACCGCGTCGCCATCGACGTCGACGGCGGTGGGCAGCTGACCTACAGGGCGTGGGACGAGCGGGCGAACGCCGCCGCCCGGGGCATGGCGGCCGAGGGCGTCGCGAAGGGCGACCGTGTCGGACTGCTCATGCCGACCGACGGCGCCGTCGAGTTCGGCATCGGTTACGCCGCCGCCCAACGAGCAGGCGCGGCGGCCGTGCCCATCAACCCCCGCTACGCCCGCCGGGAGATCGACCACATCGTCGCCGACTGTCAGCCCCGCCTCGTGCTCGAAGCGGACGACGTGCCGAAGCTCGAGGCGGCCGGTGCCGATTACTCGCCGTTCCAGGTCGACGTCGACGACGACGACATCGCCGACCTCTTCTACACGTCCGGCACCTCGGGGCTGCCCAAGGGCGTGGTCTCGACCCACGCCAACGCCGCCTCCCATTCCCTCGAGCCCATCGAGTCGGGCGGCGTCTTCCTGCACTCGATGCCACTCGCCACGTTCACGGGCGTGCACGGAGCACTGCTCACCCCCATGCGCCTCGGCGTCACCAGCGTCGTGCAGCCCGGCTTCGACACCTCCCGCTTCGCCGAGCTCGTCGAGGAGCGCAGGGCCAACTACATCCTCGTGGTCCCGGCCCAGATCCTGTTGCTGCTCGAGGCGGGCACCCTGTCGGGCCGTGACACCTCGTCGGTGCTGGCGGTGATGTTCGGCGGCGCGCCCACGCCGCCCGCAGCCGTGGAGGCGCTGGCCGACACCTTTCCCAACGCCGTGCTCCTCAACGGCTACGGCCTGACAGAAGGCGGCGCCAGTGTGTGCGTCCTCCCGCCCGGTGAGGCGCGCAAGCGACCGGGCTCGGTGGGCAAGCCCGTGCCCGGCGCCGAGGTCCGCATCGTCGACGACGACGGCCGGGTCGTCGCCGGCGGCGACGTCGGCGAGATCACGCTCAAGGTCCCGACGGGCGAGCGCCGGTACTGGGGCGACGACGAGGCGACCGCTCGCACGTGGCGCGACGGCTGGGTGTACACGGGCGACCTCGGGCGCGTCGACGACGACGGGTACCTGTACGTCGTCGACCGCAAGAAGGACATGATCCTGCGCGGCGGCTACAACATCTACTGCGTCGAGGTCGAGGACGCGCTCCATGAGCATCCCGACGTCGTCGAGGCGGCCGCGGTCGGCATCCCCCACAAGGTGCTGGGCCAGGACGTGTGCGCGATCGTCCGCCTGCGGCCTGGCGCCGACCCGCTCACCGTGGAGGCGGTGCGGTCCTTCCTCGCCGATCGCTTGGCCGACTACAAGCTCCCCCGCCGCGTCGAGGTGCGGACCGACCCCCTGCCCCGCACGGCCATGGCGAAGATCGACAAGAAGGCCCTGCTGCCAGCGCGCGAGGAGGATCAATGACAACCCTGCAGGACATGCTCGACAAGGCAGGCCAGTCCGTCAGCGTCCGCGACGTGTTCGGTGAGCCCTACGAGAGGGACGGCGTGACGGTCATCCCTGTCGCCCGCGTCAGCGGTGGCGGAGGGGGCGGTAGCGCTACGGGAGAGTCCGGAGGCCACGGCTGGGGCATGAAGGCCGAGCCCGCCGGCGCGTACGTCATCAAGGGCGGGGACGTGCGATGGGTAACAGCTGTCAACGTGAACAGGATTGTGACCGGCAGCTTCGCCGTTGGTATTGCGTGGGCGATCGTCGCACCCCGCATCGCGAAGCACACCTGGAAGTGGCGCCGGTAGGACGTATGGACTGGGAGGGTTGGGCCCGCCGGGCCGAGAAGGCGTTGGATGTCGCCGGACGGGGTGACTGGCGAGGGCTGTTCGCTCCGGGCGCCACGTTCAGCGATCCGAACACGCCGTCGACGACGGACATGCGCGAGATCTCCCGCGACACCAGGAAGATCTTCCCCGACTGGGCTCAGGAGATCACGTCGATCCGCGGCGGCGACGACTGGGCCGTCTTCGAGTGGATCGGCCGTGCGACCTACGACGGCGACCCGGGCCGGGGCGCCCGCATCGAGATGCACGGGTGCACGATCGTCGAGGTCGACGACGACGGCCTCGTCACCTCGTGGCGGGACTACCTCGACCGCAAGGAACCCGAGATGCAGATCCGATCCCACATCTCGCGCCGCCCTACGTAGGTTCGAACAGGGGGATCGACGCTTCCTCTGAGACAGGCTCGAAGCGCACGCGCACGCGCATGCCGATGCGGACATCGTCGGGCTCGACCCCCACGAGGTTGGTCATGACCCGGGGCCCTTCGTCGAGGTCGACCAGGGCGACGACATACGGGATCAGGTGGCGAAAGGACCGGGAGAAGTTCTGTCGGATGACGGTGAAGCTGTACACCGTCCCTCCGCCGCCGGCGTCGACCCACTCGACCTGGCCGCGGCACCGCAAGCAGCGCCAGCGGGGATAGAGCTGGGCCGCCCCGCACACCGTGCAGCGCTGCACGGTGAGCCGCCCCTCGCGTGCGGCGCTCCAGAACGGCTCGGTCTCCGGATCGGCTATCGGTGCGGGACGCGGCTTGGGCTCGCGGCGCTCGCTCATCGCCCCTCCGTCCCCAGGACGAGCGTGGCGCCCGTCGACAGCATGCCGCCAGTGCCGTGGGCGACGGCGACCTTGGCGTCCGGCACCTGGTTGATCGATTCGCCCCGCAGCTGTCGGACGGCCTCCACGATCAGGAACATGCCGCGCATCCCCGGATGGCAGGCGGACAGACCGCCGCCGTCGGTGTTCGACGGGAGATCGCCGCCGATCTGCAGACGACCACCCTCCACGAACGAGCCGCCGTCACCCTTCTCGCAGAACCCGAGGTCCTCGAGCGACAGGACGACGGTGATGGTGAACGAGTCGTAGACCTGCAGGGTGTCGACATCGGCCGGAGTGACGCCCGCCCGGCGAAACGCAAGCGGTCCGCTCTGGGCGGCGGCCGTCACGGTGAGGTCGGGCATCTCGGAGATGTTCATGTGGTGCGTCAAGGCGTGGGCGGCGCCGAGGACGTACACCGGCGTCTTCTGCAGGTCCCGCGCCCGTTCCTCGGTGGTCACGACGCAGGCCGCACCACCGTCTGAGATCACGCAGCAGTCGAGCAGGTGCAGGGGGTCGGCGATCATCCGCGACGACAGCACGTCGTCGACGGTGATCGGATCGCTGTACTGCGCCTGGGGGTTCTTCGTGGCGTGCGTGCGCATGGCGACGGCCACCTCGGCCAGCTGCTCGGACTTGGTGCCGAACTCGTGCATGTGTCGCTGGGCAGCGAGGGCGTAGTTGCCGACGAGGGTGTTGCCCCAGAGGGCGTCGAAGGCCATTGGCCCTGACGGCGCCCCGACGCCTCCGCCGGTACCGAGCTTGCGTCCCATGGCGGACAGCTGCACGCTGCCGTAGGTCACGAGCACCGTCTCGCACACGCCCGCCTCGACGGCCGTCGCCGCGTGCTCGACGAGAACTTCGAAGGAGGACCCGCCGAACATGGTGTCGTCGACGTAGTGGGGGCGCAGACCGAGGTACTCGCAGACGCCGACGGCATACATGGGGAAGTTGCCCGCCGTGGCGAACCCGTCGACGTCACCGAACTCGAGCCCGGCGTCGGCCAGGGCCCGTTCGGCGGCCTGCCCGTGGACCTGATGCTCGCTCAGATGCGGGAGGTTGGGGTAGTCGGACGTGGCCACCCCCGCGATCACCGCCCGTGTGTGGTTTGGCACGGACGAACGCTATCGACCGCATGTTCGCGTCCAGAAGTGGGAAGACAAATGTGTAAGGCACGGAGCAGAAGGAGGAAGGCCCATGCCTGGAAAGAGAGCCAGCGTCAAGAACGAGAAGCAGTACGAAGGCCTGCGGAAGAAGGGCATGTCGAAGGAGCGGGCGGCCAAGATCGCCAACTCGCCTGGGGCCTCGAGCCGGGGCGGCAAGAAGTCTGGGAGCAAGTCCAAGAGCAGCTCCAACTAGGGACAACAAAAGCCGTCGGCGGCCGCCCACTGGCTTCGCTTACGGTGAGCGGGTGAACCTGCTCGACCCTGATTTCTGGCTCGACCCCTACCCCGTGTTCGCCGAGCTGCGGGCCGAAGCGCCCGTGCTGTGGCACGACGACGTCAAGCTGTGGAGCGTCGCCCGCCACGACGACGTCATGCGGATCTCCCGCGACCCGGCCACCTTCTGCTCCGGCAAGGGCGTCCTGCCGACCGACCGCGAGCGCGATGTCAGCGGCGCCGAGTCCATCCTCTTCCTGGACCCGCCCGATCACGCCCGCTACCGCAAGCTGGTCAGCCCCGCCTTCACGCCGAGGCGCATCGCCGCACTCGAGGCCCGGGTGCGCGACCTGGCACGGCAGCTCCTCGACCCGATCTCCAAGGGCGACACCGTCGACGTCGCGCCCGCCATCGCCGAGCCGCTTCCCATGCTGGTGATCGCCGAGATGCTGGGCGTGCCCGCTGAGGATCGCGGCCGGTTCAAGGTCTGGTCGGACGCCATGATCGAGGCGGCCACGTCTCCCAGCGACGCCGCCTACAGCCTGGCCCTCGAGTTGTGGGAGTACTTCGCGTCGAGGATCGACGCCCGGCGCCAGGAGCCGGCCGACGACCTCATCTCCGTGCTCGCCCACGCCACCGTCGACGGCGAGGCGCTCACCAACGCCGAGCTCAACGGGTTCTGCATGACGCTCCTCGTCGCCGGCAACGAGACGACGCGCAACCTCATCACCGGGGGCATCGAGGCCCTCGCCCATCACCCCGACCAGCTGCGGCGGCTGGTCGCCGACCGCTCGCTCGTCCCGACGGCTGTCGACGAGATGCTGCGCTGGGTCACGCCCGTGATGAACTTCGCCCGGACGGCGGCGACCGACGTCGACCTCGGCGGCGAACGTGTCGAGGCCGGACAGATGGTGTTCATGCTCTACGGCTCCGCCAACCGGGACGCCGACGCCTTCGGCCCGTCGGCCGACACATTCGATGTCGGGCGCCAGCCCAACCCACACGTTTCCTTCGGCTTCGGGGAGCACTACTGCATGGGCGCCAGCCTGGCTCGCCTCGAGGCGCGCGTCCTGTTCGACGAGCTGCTGCAGCGGTTCTCGACGGTCGAGCTAGCGGGCGAGCCCGAGCGGCTGCGGTCCGTCCTGATGCGCGGCCTCGTGCACCTGCCCGTCACCCTCAACTGACGCGCCCAGAACCGACGGCCCCGGCCGGCGAGCGCGCGGCGAGATCGACGCCCAGTAGACGGCGGTGACGGCGGCGGCCGGCACCCACATCAGGAAGGCCGAGCCACCGATGGCGTCGGCGCCGACGACGAAGGCGATCACCGCCATGTGGAAGACCTGAGCGTGCCAGGTGACGAGGGCGCCGCAGTGCGGATGGCGGAGCAGCCCACCCTCGACGACGCGGTCGGGGTCATGGCGGGTCAGGAGGAACAGCATCGCCAGCAGCACGAACGCCGTGAGGGCGAACCCGGCCTGGCTGCCGAGGGGCAGACCGAACCAGAAGCCGGGGCCGCGGTAGTGGAACACGGGCCCCAGGTAGAACTGGTCGCCCAGGCGGCTGACGGGGTCGACCACCCACAGGCCCCACACGGCGAGGATCCAGGCCATGAGGAACTCCTGCCACCAGTAGCGGGCGCGGGTCCGCCATGGTCCCGACGCCAGCAGGCGGCCGGCGGCGAAGGCGAAGTAGCCCATGAACGTGTAGCTGAGGGGGACGAACAGGGGGACGTCGCCGATCCACAGCTCCTTGCCCCGCAGCGCCGGATTGAAGGCGTAGGTCGTGTACGGGAAGCCGGTGTGGACGGATCCGTTCTCGGCCAGGGCCCCGACCCCGAAGGCGGCGACGCCGTACACCAGTGTCTTGCGCCATCCCAGCTGGCGGACGCTGAAGAACAGGAATGCCAGGCCGAACAGGGTGACGTACCAGCGGTGGAACAGCGTGCCCGCGACCTGGTGCATCAACCCAGTCCTACTACGACTGGCCGCGGCGCCGTTCCGGCCCTCTCGCCCCGTCGACCAGCGCGTCCTCGGGGTGCTCGGGGTGCTCGCGGCGCTCGATGTCGGCGAACTCCTCGCGCAGGCCCTGCAGACCAACCTCGTCGCCGGGGAACGTGAGGGCCTGGCGAACGATGGCGGTCTCGTCCACGGCCGCGCCCCGCTGGGACAGAAAGGCGGACACGCGTGTCGCCAGGCGGTCGGTGAAGATCTGGGCGCCCTCGTCCGCCGTCTCGGGGAGCACGACGACGATCCGATGGCGGTCGCCGTCGTGGGCGTGGACGGCTCGGTCGACGGTGCGGACGCTGTCGGAGAGCAGCTGACCGAGCTGGCGCAGCGTGGCCCGGCGCTTGCGCCACCCGAAGTCGGCGAAGGCAGACGCGGGCACGTCGACCGAGCTCACCGAGAAGATGGTTTGGTAGCGGCGGGCCCTCGACATCTCCAGGTCGGTGTCCTGCAGGAAGTGGCGGGCGTTGAACAGCCCCGTCTCGTCGTCGATCTGGTCGTAGAGGTCGAGCTTGGTCAGCGAGCTGCGCAGTTGCTGGTTGGCCAACCCGCCGATGGCGCCGAAGGCGAAGAAGGCGATGGCCCGGGAGAAGATCAGGCTCGTGAAGCGGCCGGCACCGATGGCGTGGATGGCGGGCTGGCGCAGGAGGATGTAACCGACCGTCGCCAGCGCGGCGGCGACGAGGCCGCCCTTCCAGTCCCAGAACACGAACGCCACGAAGATCGGGATGAAGAAGAGGATGGCCGCCACCTCGGCCGTCTCCACCCGCCGCACGTAGTTCACGCCCGCGGTGATGGCCAGCAGCACGACGCCGCCCAGCAACATGAGGATGCGGACCTGGTTGTAGCTGAGGCCCCGCGGAGGCCGAGCCGCGGCCGCTGCCGCGCCCGCCCCAGAACCGCCGTCTGTCATGGGGCTTCAATGTACGGTACGAGTACGTGGTCCCGTCGGTACTCCGCTCGCGGATGGCACTCATCGCCCTGCTGGGCGCCTTCCTGATCCCCTTCCTGCTGTCGTCGCTGCAGGGGCTGACCCACGTGCTCACCTGTCAGCAGGCGACGAACGTGCCCTTCACCGTGGAGCTGCCCGAGCACGGCGAGCCGACGATCTCGAGCTCGTCGGTCATCACCCGGGAGCAGGCCAACGGCCTGTGCGGCGGCCTGCACCTCGACATGCGCGTCGGCCAGGAGAGCGCCAGCAAGGTGCGCATCATCCTTCCCATCAACAACGGGACCAAGCACGAGTGGCAGGGCTCGGTGAAGCTGCACCTGGGCGGGACGTCGGTGCCCGTCCGGATCGGCAGCATCCCCGCTGGCCAGACTCGTCAGGACGTCATCCACTTCCACGTCGATCCCGGGACCCACGAGATCAACGGATCCCTGCTGATCGGCCCCTAATAGGTCAGGAGACCTAAACAGCGGTTGCCGGCGCGCCGATAGAGCCGTATGGCCGGCACCGGACAAGCGCTCGCCCGCGAGGCGAAGGTCGTCGGTCTGCGCGATTTCTCGACTCCCTCGCTCGAGGCCGTCGAGCGCCGCCGCTGGCAGCTCTGGACCGTCGCCTTCGTCGTCATGGCCTGCCTATCGGCGGCCCTGGTCCTCATGGCGTCGTCGTCGGCCCGATCGGTGGGGCTGTTCAGCCACCTGCCCGTGCGCGTCGGGCTGGTGCTGCTCACCATGGCCTTCGCCCTCTACGTGCTCGAGAAGGAGGTCCACCTCCGGCGCCTCACCCGGCTCCTCCTCGACGAGCGCGTGCTGACGGCCGCCCTCTCCAACCGCCTCAAGGAGCTGGCGGCCCTGCTCACGGTCGGCAAGGCCGTGAACTCGGTGCTCGACCTGCACCAGGTCCTCGACATCATCCTCTCCAGCGCCCTCGAGCTGCTCGGCGCCGACGGCGGTTCGATCATGCTGCTCGACGACCCCGACGAACTTCGAGCTGTGTGCGTGCGGGGCAACGTGCACGCCGAGGGGGCACGGGTGCAGCTGGGCGAGAGCATCGCCGGGTACGTGGCCGAGCACCGCGAGCCCCTGCTCATCGCCGGCCCGGCCAGCCGCGAGAAGTTCAAGAACCTCATCCTCCAGGACGCTCCCGTCGACAGCGCCCTGTCGGTGCCGCTGCTCAACCGCGGTGAGTTGATGGGCGTGCTGAACGTCCACGCCGGGTCCGACCGCAACTTCACCGAGTACGACCTTCGGGCTCTCAGCCTGTTCGCCGAACACGCCGCCGTGTCGATCGCCAACGCCCGTCTGTACGAGGCGGAGCGGGCTCATGTCAACGAGCTCGTCGAGCTCGACCAGATGAAGTCCGAGTTCATCGCCACCGTGAGCCACGAGCTCCGGACCCCGCTCACGTCGATCCTGGGCTGTGTCCAGACGATGCAGCGTCACGATCTCGACGCCGACGTCACCGCCGACTTCCTCGACACCATCGGCCGCCAGGGCCACCGGCTGCTGCGGCTGATCGAAGAGGTCCTCGAGGTCCAGCGCAGCACGAGCGCACCCCTCCTCACGTCCGAGGCAGTCGACGTGTCCGAGGCTGCCGGGCTCGTGGCCCGGGCCCAGTCCGCCCTCGGCCGTGAGCTCACGGTGCGTGTGGCCGGTCCCCTCGCCGTGCGCGCCGACCCGGAAGCGCTCGAGCGGGTGCTGATCAACCTGGTCGACAACGCCTTCGTCCACGGTGGCGCACCGGTCGAGATCGAGGCCGGTCCCGACGAGGCCGACGGCCGTTCCGTGCGTGTGTCGGTGGTCGACCGCGGCCCGGGCATCCCGATGTCGGACATCCCCCGACTCTTCGACCGCTTCAGCCGGGGCGCCAAGGTGACGGCACCGGGGATGGGGCTGGGGCTCTACTTGGTCAAGACACTCGTGGAGCGCCAGGGCGGACACATCACCGTGACCGAGCGAACAGGCGGAGGATCCGCCTTCCACGTCGTATTGCCCGCGGCCCGGTCGCGGGTGGAGGTGCAAGGACAGAGGACATGAAGCGCGCCCCCCGAGTGCTCATCGTCGACGACGAGCCCGACGTCCTGTTGCTGCTCAGGATCGAGCTCGAGGCCGAGGGCTACGAGACGATCCTGGCCGCCGACGGCGAGACCGCCCTGCTCCGAATCGCCGACGAGCGGCCCGACGTCGTCCTCCTCGACGTGATGATGCCGGTCGTCGACGGCTGGGGCGTCCTGAAGCGCCTGGCCGAGTCGGGATCGTCGACGCGGGTGATCGTGCTCTCGGCCAAGGCCAGCGACAGCGACGTCGCCCACGCCCTCGAGCTGGGCGCCCACGAGTACGTCACCAAGCCCTTCGAGGCCGCCGCCCTCCTGGTGACCGTCGCCCACGTCCTGTCGAGCTCACCGGACGACCTCGAGGGCGGCCGCCTGCGCCGCCTCCACCAGCTCGCCGCCCACCGCTAGCCACACCACCTCTCCAATCATCGGCGCGCGCTCCGTTTCTGCCCGTTTGCCGCCGTCATTTTCACGATTGGAGAGGTTGGGCGGCAGACTGCGGGCGTGACGGGCGGAAGCCGGGTCGTTGACGTCGCTGCGTGGGCCGCTGAGCTGACGTTCGGCGACGTTCCCGCCGATGTTGTCGCGCTGTGCCGGGACCAACGGCGGTCGATGCTGGCGTCGATCGCCGCCTCCAGCCGGGACGCCGCCGCCCGCCGGGTCGTGTCGGCCGTCGCGGGCTGGGCCCACGACGGTCCAGTGCGGCTGGCGACGAGCGACCGCTCGGTGTCGGTCGACGACGCCGTGTACGGGGCGGCCGCCCTGTCGATGGCGCTCGACTTCGACGACTACGTCTGCTTCGGCCACACCGGCCACTCGGGCGTGCTCGTCCCCATGCTCCTCGCCGCCGATACGGGTGCAACGGCCGCCGACCAGCTCGTCGCCCAGGTGATCGCCAACGAAGTGGAGGCGCGCCTCGGCGGCGCCTGCCTCATCGGTCCCCTGAACGGGCAGATGTGGTCGTTCATCCACGCCGCCGGGGCGGCGCTGGCTGGCGGCCGCCTGCTGGGCCTCGACGCCACCCGCCTGGCTCACGCCTTCGCCATCGCCCTGTCCCAGCCGCCGCGAGCCACCGTCGCCGGCTTCATGGCTCCGGACTCGAAGCTGCTGACGGCGGCCGAGCCGACTCTCGCCGGCATGCGCGCCGCCAGGCTGGCGGCCGCAGGCGTGACCGGGCCCCTCGACACCTTCGAGACCCACGACGGCTTCCTGTCGGCGTTCGCCGCCGCGCCGCTCCCGGGCATGCTCGGCGGGTTGGGGAGGGGCTGGGCCACTCGCACGTTGTCGGTGAAGCCCTGTCCCGGCTGCGCCTACCTCGACACGACCGTCGACGCCCTGCTGGAGCTCGGCCCGCTGGCGGCCGACGACGTCGAGCGGATCGACGTCGACGCCAGCCTGCTGACCGTCGAGATGAACCGCATGTCGGG
>CADDZP010000073.1 GCA_902812475.1 Actinomycetota bacterium
CGGCCTGCCGGGCGCTGCGGCCCTTTCCGTCGGCGACGGCGGCCGGTTGTGGGCGGTGGCCCCCGTCGGTCGGTCGCTGCGCCTGTACCAGTCCGTCGACGGCGGCGGCACGTGGGCGCCCGTGCGCGTCGGCTGACCCAGCAGTCGGTCAGCGCCTCTCGGCAACGACGAGCGCGAGGGGTTCCACGGTGCGCGGAGGTTCCTCGCGAGCAGGAATCGGTAAAGGATCGGTAAAATTGACGCCGAAGCAATTGCACGTGGGGGAATCACTGAGGGGGCAGCCATGGCGGCGGCGAGGGTGGCGCCAGACGTCATCTCGTACCGCGACCCTTGCGGCGGTGACGCCAACTGCCCACGGAAGCTCCAGTTCTCCAACCCAAATGTGAACTTCATCGGCACCGGTGTTGCTTCGGGCATCGGCGGGCCTCGTGACAACGCCAGCCTCGCGCCGTCCGCAGCGTCTTGCCGGGGTGCGGCCTACACGTTCCTGCTCCGCAATAGCAACACGTCGGGCGGCGCAGACTTGACGACGACGTTTGGGGTCAAGGACGGCGATGTCGCGCTTACATGCGACTGGGACGGCAACGGCACTGACACCCGGGCGTGTTCCGGGGCGGCGTGTGGCTGCTCACCGGCTCCAACAGCACCGGCTTCACGTATGGCCAAGCAGGCGACATCCCCGTGTGCGGTGACTGGAACGGCGACGGCAAAGACTCGCCGGGGGTGGTAAGGGGCAACGTGTGGTACCTCACCAACCAGTTCGACGGCAGCCGAGACATCACCGCGTTCTCGTACGGAAACGCCTCGGGTGACACGTTTGTCGTTGGCAACTGGAACGGCAGCGCGTTGGACAACACCGATGGCGTCGGAGTGTTTCGGAGCGGTACGTGGTATCTCACGAACGCCCTGAACGGGACCCAGAACGGCCCCACCTTTGCTTATGGGAACTTCGACGACCGCCCCGTGGTGGGCGATTGGGACGGCAACGGGGCCGACGGCGTCGCCGTTGTGCGCGGCATCACCTGGTACATGAACAACAGCCTGCAGAACGTGCAGAACGGGCCGACGCTGAACTCTCTAGGGGAACTCCACCGACATTCCGTTGCCTGGCAACTGGGACGGTGGGCTGCTGAACAACACCGACACGCCCGGCGTGGCCCGATGAGGCGGCGACATCTCGTCGTCGCCTCCGTAACGGCCGCCGTCGCGGCGGCGTGCACGTTTTTCACGTCGGCCGCCGCCCAGCAGGAGAAGCCTGGGACCTCGAGCGAATTCAACTTCAGCCCGCCCAGCGGCCCGCCAGGGACCGACCAAGTCAGTGGGAAGTGCGAGTGGCAGGGCGCTCCGGCCGAGCGCGCGTTCGTTGCGCTTACGCGGCGTGCCGACGACGGCGGCCAACCGCTGGGCGCGTACCGTTCGTACCCGGTGCGCCCGGACACCACGTTTGTCGGCGATCTGCCCGTTCCGCAGGAGTTCCCGCCCGGCGAGTACCACCTCTCTTTGACGTGTTATACGACAGCACCCGCAGGACGTTCTCGCCCATGATGCCGTCGATCTCGTCGTCGGTGAACCCTGCGGCGCGCAGGTGGTGGGCGATGAGGGGCACGTCCCGCTCGCTGCGGTAGCCCTCGGCCAGGCCGGGCACGCCGTTCATGTCGGTGCCGAGGCACAGGTGCTCCGGTCCGACGAGGTCGGCGATGTGGCGGGCGTGGGCGGCCACCGCGTCGAGCGTCGGCGTCCCCTCGCCTCGCATGTAATAGGGCCACAGGCCGATCACCCCGCCGGTGCCGGCGACGGCGCGGATGGCGTCGTCGCTGAGGTAGCGGTCGAACGGCGACACCGCCCGGGCGCCGGCGTGGGAGCAGATGACCGGGGCGGTGCTGTGCTCGATCATGCCCATGAGCGTCGGCTCGTCGGCGTGCGAGCCGTCCATTAGGACGCCCAGCCTGTTGGCGGCGCGCACGAACTCGGCGCCGAACTCGGTGAGGCCGACGGCCTGGCGCCGGACGGGAAGCGGCCCGACGTACTTCTGCCACGGCAGCGCCGTCGTGCCGATCTGGTTGTCGCCCAGGTGCACCGGCACGACGACGCGGACGCCGTCGCTCGCCAGTCGTTCCAGGAGCCCGAGGTCCGTGCCGATGCAGTCGGCGCCTTCGACGCCGAGCATCACCGCCAACACGCCGTCGGCCGCCGCCGCCCGGATCTCGGACGACGCGCGCACGAGGCGGGCGCCCGAGGACGTGACCTCGTCGCGAACGGCGGCCAGCTGGCTCCGGACGGCGTCGAACGGCGAGCGCAGATGCCAGCGGGTCACGATGGGGTCACCGACGGCCTTCACGACCAGGGCGTCCACGCTCGTCGACGCCACCTCGGCCAGCGTCACGTCCGGCGGCCGGCCCCGCAACACCGAGTGATACGCAGTGGCGGCCAGCCGTGGCAGGAACGTCGTGGCGTGGGCGTGGGTGTCGACGACGACGCCCGTCACCTTTGGCGGCTCCACACCTCGTGCACCAGTCCGTAGGCCAGAGCCTCGTCGGCGTCGAGGTAGCGACCGGCGGTGGTGTCGGCCTCGACCTGCTCGAACGGCCGTCCCGTGGCCGCGGCAAGGTGGCGGTGGAACTCGTCGAGCAGGCGCTGCTTGTGGGCGACCCACGACTCGATGTCCCTCGCCACGCCGCCCACCCGTTCGTCGGGCTGGGACAGACGGAATCGGGCATGGGGTGAGGCGCGCCGCACCTCGGCGGCGGCAAAGACGCCGACCGCCGCGCCCTCGGCTCGACCGACGCAGACCGCGTGCACGGGCACGCCGAGCAGGCCGATCGTGTCGATGAGCACGAAGGCAGGCTCCAATGGTCCGCCCGGGCTGTCGACGTGCAGCTGCACGGGGTCGTCTCCCGACGCGTCGAGCGTCATGAGCTGGGCAGTGACGTCGCCGGCGACGTCGTCATCGAGCGGCCCGCGCAGGAAGACGATGCGCCGGGCGAAGAGCTGCGCTCGCAGGAGATCCTCGGGCGACCTCACTTCTGGGGCGCCTCCAGGCGAACGTCGAGCACCGACCCCAGGGCGGCGGCGTAGCGCTCGAGGGTCGACAGCCGCACGTCGGCCTCGCCGGACTCGAGACGCGCGACCGCCGACTGGGACGTCCCCATGCGGGCTGCGACCTCGGTCTGGGACAGGCCGAGGTGGAGCCGCCGGCTCACCAGCTCGTCGACCATCCGCTCGCGGCGGGCAGCCATCTCCTTGAAGCCCGGGAAGACGGGCTCGTGACGTCGCACTGTCATGTCAACTGCTAATCATCTCAACTGTGCTATCTCTGAAATGATATATCGAGTTCGAGATCGCACGAATGGAGGCTGTCGGCATGAGCGTAATCCCCACCGTCCTCGACCAGTCGGCTCGCGGCGAGCGAGCCTTCGACATCTACTCGATGCTCCTCAAGGAGCGCATCGTGTTCCTCGGCCAGGAGGTCGACGACCAGATCGCCAACCTCATCGTGGCCCAGATCCTGTACCTGGAAGCGCAGGACCCCGAGAAGGACATCAACCTCTACATCAACTCGCCCGGTGGCCTCGCCTACGGCGGCATGGCGATCTACGACGTCATGCAGCACGTGCGGCCCGATGTGGCGACGATCTGCATCGGCATGGGGATGTCGGCGGCCGCCATGGTGCTGGCCGGCGGCGCCAAGGGAAAGAGGATGGCCCTCCCCAGCGCCAAGGTCATGATCCACCAGGGGTCGGCCGGGGCCCGCGGCGCACCGAGCGACATGGAGATCCACCTGCGCGAGGTCCTGGCCACGACCAAGCGCATGGTCCACATCCTGGCCCATCACACCGGTAGGCCGCTGGAGCAGGTCGAGCGCGACATCGACCGCGACTACTACATGACCGCCGAGGAGGCGAAGGACTACGGCATCGTCGACGCCGTCATCGCCCCTCGCCGGGGCGTGTCGGCCGAGGTGATGGAGCTGGCCGCCCAGGCCTGACTTGGCGTCGACGAGTGGGAGGGCGCCCGAGTCTCGGGCAGTAGAGTTTCTGACATCGGCGTCAGAGAGACGAAGGACGGGGTGGTCGAGCGCTTCCTCGACCACATGGTCGCCCACGACTGGGACGGCATGGCCGACTGCGTGGCCGACGACGTCGAACGCGTCGGCCCCTTCTGCGACGCCTACCGCGGCAAGGCCGAGTACGTCCGCTTCATCAGCGAGCTCCTCCCGTCCTTGGGCGGCTACGCCATGAACGTCGACCGCGTCGTCTACGCCGGTCGCGTGGCCACCGCCGAGCTCACCGAGACCGTCGACGGCACCGGCACGCCCGAGGCGCTCGTCTTCGACCTCGACGCCGACGGGCGTATCGCCCACATCTCCATCTACATCCAGCGTCCCGAGCTCGCTGCCGCGCTCGAGGAGGAAGCCCCATGAGCAATCCGATGGCCCCGCCGCTGCCCGAGCTGAGCGCCCGTCAGGAGGTCGCACTGCTCGCACGCATCCTCTATCGCGAGGGCTACGACGACCACCTGGCCGGTCACATCACCTACAAGCTCGACGACGACACCCTGCTCGTGAACCCGTTCGGCATGCCGTGGGACGAGGTGCGCGCCGCCGACATCATGCAGATCGACCTCGACGGCAACGTCATCGAGGGCCTCTGGACGGTGACGCCGGCCATCACCCTGCACCTGGAGTTGCACAAGATGCGCCACGACGTGGGGGTCGCCGTGCACAACCACCCGCGGTGGGGGACGATCTGGGCCGACATCGGCAGGGCGCCCGAGATCTACGACCAGACCAGTGCCATGTACCACGGCGAGGTCGCCGTCTACAGCGACTACCCCGGGCCCGTGAACGAGCCCGCCAACGCCCAGGACATCGCCAAGGTGATGGGCTCGGCCAACGTCTGCCTGCTCGCCAACCACGGCGTGCTGATCGTCGGCCCCGACGTGCGCTTCGCCTACCTGCGCTCGGCGGTCTTCGAATGGCGCTGCCGTCAGGCGTGGCACGTCGCCGCCGCCGGGGGCGGCCACCCGATGCGCGCCGAGGTGGCGGCCGAGTTCGGTGAGATGTTCAACCACGTGCCCTTCCCCGGCCTCTTCGACGCCATGGCCAGGCGCGAGCTCAGGGCCGACCCGACGATCATCGACGAGTAAGCGTACTGCGGGAACGCAGCAGGCGGCGGCGGAGGACGGTCGTAACGGCCACCGCGTCCATGGCGAAAAGCACGGCGGCGACGGCGACGGGCGGGAACGGGCGAACGCTGGGACTCTCGTCGTGTCCCAGGGCTGTCTCCGTGCCCGCTTCCTGGATCTGCTCGTTGATCCACGGCACGTTCGGCGCCCGCACGCCGACCGCCTGCAGGAGCGGCAGCGCCTTCTTGTACCAGTGTCGGCTCATGTCGCCGGCCGCCTTGCGGTAATCCCTCGTCACGGCGTTCGGGCTCGTGCGGGCGTGGGCCTCGTCGAGGACATGCACGACGTCGGTCACCGGGAGTACGGCGCTCGCCTCGTCGCGTTTGGCGGCCACGCCGACCACCTCGCCGTCGCTGTCGAGCACAGGCCCGCCGACTACACCCTGGGTATAGCCCGTGTCCGTGGCCAGGCTGCCCTCCGGTAGCCGGGCCGCGACGGTGCCCGTCGCCGCTTCGGGAACGGTCGGTGCCGGCGACCCCTTGCTGCGGTCGCTGGCGGCCGATGCCGGGTAGCCGACGACCACGATCGGCGTCCCGGCCGTCAAAGATGTCCCGACGGCTACAGGTGCCGAGACGAACGGTCGGCCATCGACCTTGAGCACGGCCAAGCCTGATCCGTGGGGGCCGTGGTGATCGATGACGATGCTCGCATCCTTCCGCCCGCTGGCGACCGCCCACTGCACCGTGGTCGTGCTCGTGATGCCGGAGACCTGGATGCTCGGAACGACCCGGCTCAGGGCGGCGTTCACGAGGTTGGCCTTCTGGACGTCGGTGAAGGGAACGGTGAGACCGATGTCGGTCGGCGTCACGTCGTTGAGGGCGGCCGTGACGACCTGGCGCTCCTGCTCGGTGGCGGCCGCCGTCACCGCGGCTTCGTCGAGGAGGACGTCGGCGGCGGTGACGACGGTGCCGTCGCCATCCGCCAGCCACCCCGAGCCGACCTGCGTGGAGTCGTAGGGGTCGGCGACCCGGTCGCCCAGCGTCAGATACGGCCCCGGGTTGGCCACGAACTCGTGCTCGAGGTCGTCCTCCACGACAGCCTCGGCGGCGGCGCTGGTGGCGAAACGCCGGCCCGAGGCCAGGATGCTGGCGACGTCGCGGCGTGCGAAACCCTCGAGGGCGGCCTGGTCGAAGTCGATCTGCGCGACCGACACCGAGGCGGTGGCGTGACTCTCGATGCGGACAACGGCGGGCTTGACCAGGCGCAGGGCCCGGTCGGCGGGCGCCTCGGGCGGGCGCGTCACGGCGGTGACCGTCGCGCCCGAGGCGAGGCCGGTGGCCAACACGGCGGCCAGGAGCCTCGCTGTCACCGACGCCTAGTCTCACACCATGGCCGACCACGACCACACCATCGATACCGGGAAGGGCACCTTCAGCCTCGAGGACCTCGGGCCCCTCATGCCCGGGATGGCGGAGATCATGCCCCTCGTCGGGTCCCGGATCTGGAAGTGCTACTACGCGGGCAAGGCCCACAACCGTCCCCTGGCCGCCTTCCAGCTCAAGGAAGCGGTCAACCTCATGGAGAAGGGCGCCTTCATGCGGCCGAAGTACGTCGACAACATGCACAAGTTCATCGAGCAAGAAGTCGCCGCCGTCAAGAAGACGATCGACGCCGAGGACTGGGACGCCTTCGAGCCCGCCTTCGCGGCCATGGTCGACGCCGCCAACGCCTACCACGACGTCTACGACAAGCCGTACCTGCGGTGGAAGGTGCCCGAGATGCCGCCGCCCGACCTGGACATGACCCCCCGGAGCTAGCTCGGAGCGACGACCTTCAGGGCGACGACGGCGATGTCGTCGCGTGGCTTGCCGCCGCTGAAGGCGCTCACGGCTGCGACGATCTCGTCCACGATCTCACTGGCGCTGCGCGCCGCCGACGCCTGCAGCACGGCGCCGAGCCGCCCCTGGCCGAACGTGTCGCCCTCGCCGTTGCGCTCCTCGACGACGCCGTCGGTGTAGAAGACAGCAGCATCCCCGACGCGCAACTCGAGCACGTCGTCGCTCGTGTCGATGTCGGGGAACACGCCCACGATGAGGCCGGCCGTCCCGACCTGCTCGGCGGTGCCGTCGGTGCGCAGGACCCACGGCAGAGGATGGCCGCCGGTGGCGACGGTCATCCGGGCTCCTCTGCGGTTGGGGCGCACGAGGGCGGCGCAGACCGTGCAGAAGCGGGCTTCGCTCACGTCGGCGTCGCCGTAGATGGCGTCGTTCAGGATGTTGAGCATGCGGCTGGGCCTGCGCTCCTTGAGGCCCGCGGCCCGCACCGTGTGCCGGGCCAACCCGGCGATGGCGGCGGCGTCGGCGCCCTTGCCGCACACGTCGCCCACGACGACGGCCCACGTGCCGTACCCGAGGTCGAAGGCGTCGAAGAAGTCGCCACCGACATCGTTGCCCTCGCCGGCGGCGAGGTAGCGGGCCGCCACCTCCACGCCGGGAATTTCGGGAAGCGTGTGGGGGAGGAGGCTGGCCTGCAGCGTGCGGGCCACGTAGGCGCGCTCGGAGAAGAGCCGGGCGTTGTCGGCGGCGAGCGCGGCCCGCCACGCCACCTCCTGGGCGATGGCGAGGTCGTCGGGGCCGAATCGGCGCTCCGGCGAGCAGGAAACCACCGTGAGGCTCCCGAGCGACCTGCCGCGGGCGATCAGGGGGACGCACAGGTACGACGAGAAGTTCAGCTCACGCACGACGCCGAAGTGCTCGTCGTCGCGGCACGTGGCTCGCAGAAACTCCTCGGTCATGTCGGGCGACACCTCCGGCTGACCGGTCGTCATGACGCGCACGGCGGGGTGTGGGCCGAAAGGGTCGGGCGCGTACCGGGCGCCGAGCAGGTCGACGAGGCGCTGCTTCGTCGGGTCCCGGTGAGCGGCGGCCATGCGCGTCACCGTCGGCCCGTCTGCGATGTCGACCAGGCAGATGTCGCCGAGGAACGGCACGGCGGCGGCGGCCAGCTGACGCAGGCTCTCGCCGAAGTCGAGCGACGTCATGAGCAGCGTCGTCGTGTCGGCCAAGAAGCGCTGGACGTCCTCAGCACGGCGGCGGTCGGTGACGTCGAAGCTCACGCTCACGACGCCGCTGACCGAGCCGTCGTCGTCGATGAACGGCGCGTCGACGACGTGGACGGTGATGAGCGAACCGTCCTTCCGGCGGACGACGATGTCGTTTTCCCACGGTTCTCCGGCGGCCAGGTGGGCCAGTATGTGAGCCCTGGCGGCGTCGTCGACCGGCTGGGCGGCCAGCTCCTCGGTGCGCCGGCCGACGAGCTCGTCGCACGTCCAGCCGAACAGGCGCTCGGCCTGCGCATTGCACGTCACCATGCGGCCGGCGAGATCGGTGAAGACGACTGCGACCCGGAGCCGATCGAGCGTCTCGGCATCGAACGCTGCGAGCTGTTTGATCGCGTCAGATTACCGACGTGGTAGGCAGGCGGACATGGAGTACCGCCGCCTCGGAAGCAGCGATTTGACGGTTTCGGAGATCAGCCTCGGCTCCTGGCTGACCTACGGCGTCGGTGTCGAGGCCGACGCCGCTCGGGCCTGTGTGGAACGCGCCATCGATGTCGGCATCAACTTCTTCGACACGGCCAACGCCTACGGGCGGGGTGCCGCCGAGGAGTTCCTGGGCGCGACCTTGGACGGCCTCGAGCGGGACTCGTACGTGCTCGCCACCAAGGTGTACTTCCCGATGTCTCGGACCGACAAGGGCCTGTCGGCCGAACAGATCCACAAGCAGCTGGAGGCGTCTCTGCGGCGTCTGCGGACCGATTACGTCGACCTCTACCAAGCCCACCGCTACGACCGGAACACGCCGCTCGAAGAGACGATGCAGGCGTTCACCGATGTCGTGCGTGAGGGGAAAGCCCGCTACATCGGCATCAGCGAGTGGGCGGCGGGCCAGATCCGGTCCGCCCTCGACCTGCCCGACGTCGTGCGCATCGTGTCCAGCCAGCCGCAGTACTCCATGCTGTGGCGCAAGCCGGAGAAGCACGTCTTCCCGCTGTGCCAGAGCGAGGAGATCGGCAACATCGTGTGGTCACCGCTGGCCCAGGGCGTGCTCACGGGGAAGTACCCGCCGGGATCGCCGCCGCCGGCCGACTCCCGCGCAGCGAGCGAGTCGATGGGACAGATGATGGGACGGTGGCGGGACGATGACGTGCTCGACGCCGTCCAGAAGCTGAAGCCCATCGCCGATGGGGCAAACCTCACGATGGCGCAGCTGGCCCTGGCCTGGGTACTGCGCAAGCCGGTGGTGTCGTCGGCGATCATCGGAGCGACCAAACCCGAACAGGTGGAGGACAACGCCGCCGCGTCGGGCGTGAAGCTGTCCGACGACGTCCTGCAGGCGATCGACGACGTGCTGACGGCGGTCCTCTAGGTCTCCTGGTCGAAGGCCAGCCCTGCCGCCATCGCCGCGCCCAGCTCCCAGAGGGCATCGCGGTCGTTGGCGGTGACATCGCCGACCACCGTCACCGGCTTCTGGGCCAGCCTCCACTGCAGGCCGGTGGTGATGGTCTCGATGGCGCGCCCCGCGCCGGTCGTGTCGCTGTTGCCGTGGAGGTAGAAGCCGAAGGGGCGGCCGACGGTGTCGTCGAGGCACGGGTAGTAGATCTGGTCGAAGAAGTGCTTGAGGGCGCCGGAGATGTAGCCAAGGTTTGCGGGCGTGCCCAGCACGTAGCCGTCGGCGTCCAGGACGTCAACGGCAGTGGCGGCCAGCGCCGCTCTGGCCACGACGTCGACGCCGTCGATGGCGTCGTTGGTGGCGCCCTCCATGACTGCCTCCAACATGGTGTGCAGCGTGGGCGAGGCCGTGTGGTGGACGACGAGCAGCCTCAACGCTTCACGTCGCCGGCCAGCGACGGACGAAACCCTCGTATTCGGCGGCCAACCGCTTGGAGAAATAGCGCGAGAGCGACTGGCGCAGAGTCCACGGCGTCTGCTCGGGAATCTGGCCCAGCAGCTCGAGGTAGCGCTCGGCCATGTCGTTGGTATCGAGCAGCTCGACGACTTCAGCGGCGGTGAGGTCGTGGGAGGAGATGTGGCGCCGGTGGCCGGGATAGTGGCGCTGCAAATCGGTGAGGGCCTCGCTCAACACTCGCCGCACGAGGGGCTCAACCGGTCCCGAGCCGTCCACAGGCAAACGGTAGCGTTCGGGCCGGTGACGGTGACCGAGCCGCTGGCGTTCAATCCGTTCGATCCTGGCTTCCGCGCCGATCCGTACCCGACCTACCGGCGCCTCCTCGTCGAGGACCCCGTTCACAAGACGCCGTTCGGGATGCTCGTCGTCAGCCGCTACCGCGATTGCGTGGCGATCCTGCGCGACCACCGCTCGGGGAGCGACGCCAGCAAGTCCAACATGTACCAGGCGTTCATGGCCGGCCGCGACCCCGAGGAGGTCTTCGGCGCCTTGGCCGGCATGCGCCCGTTCCTGTTCATGGACCCGCCGGACCACACCCGGCTCCGAAGCCTGGTGCAGAAGGCGTTCACGCCCCGGACGGTCGAGAACCTGCGCGCCAGGATCGAGCAGTGGGTCGACGAGCTGCTGGGGCCTGCGCTCCAGCGCGGCTCGATGGAGGTCATCGAAGACCTTGCGTACCCGCTGCCCGTGCGCGTCATCACCGAGATGCTCGGCGTCCCCCACGAGGACCACGACACCTTCAAGGGCTGGTCCCGAGAGCTGGCCGGCGCCCTCGACCCCGACTTCGCCACGCCGCAGGCCGTCGCCGAGCGACGCGAGCGGGCGGCGACCGCGTTCGTCGAGTACTTCCAGGGCCTGATCGCGGAACGCCGGCGCGCTCCGAAGGGCGACCTTCTGACGGCGCTCATCGCCGCCGAGGACGAGGGCAACAAGCTCACCGAGCGGGAGCTGCTCTCCACGCTCATCCTCCTCCTCGTCGCCGGCCACGAGACCACCGTGAACCTCATCGCCAACGGCGTGCTGGCGTTCTGCCGGTACCCCGACCAGTTCGAGCGGGTGCGGTCCGACCCGTCGCTGGCCCGCACCGCTGTCGAGGAGGTCCTGCGCTTCGACCCGCCCGTGCAGTTCACGGCGCGCGTCGCCCTCGACGACATCGACGTCTCGGGCACGACGCTGTCCAAGGGCGAGCAGGCGATCCTGCTCCTCGCCGCCGCCGACCGCGACCCCGAGCAGTTCCCCGACCCCGACCGCTTCGACGTCGGCCGCCAGGACAACCGCCACCTCGCGTTCAGCCTCGGCGCCCACTACTGCCTCGGCGCCCCGCTGGCCAGGCTCGAGGGCCTGGTCGCCTTCGAGGCGCTCGCGGCCAGGGTCGGTGACCTGCGATTGGCGGTCGAGCAGCCCGAATACAAGGACAACATCGTCCTGCGGGGGCTGTCGGCGCTGCCGGTGACGTTCACGCCAACGGTGGCGTGAAGGTCCGCATCGGGTTCGGGCTCGGCACGCGGAGCGCGCTCGACGCAGAGCCCTTCGCCGAGCTGGTCGACGGCCTCGAGCGTCACGGCTTCGACTCGCTGTGGCTCTCGGAGCGGATCACGGGTCCCGCACCCGATCCTCTCGTCGGCTTGGCAGTCGCCGCCGGGCGCACACGCAAGCTGAAGTTGGGGACGAGCGTGATGGTGCTGCCCGGGCGCAATCCCGTCCTGGTCGCCGAAGGGTGGGCGAGCCTCGACCGGCTCTCGGGAGGGCGCACGCTGCCCGCCTTCGGTCTCGGCGTGGCCGATCCGGCCGAGCAGCAGGCGTTCGGTGTGGCGCGGGGCGAGCGGGCGGCCTGGTTCGACGAGGCCCTCCCGTTGATCAGGCGTCTCTGGACCGAGGAGGGCGTCGACCACGACGGTCCCCGGTTCTCGTTCCGCAGTCTCACCGTGCGGCCGAAGCCCGTGCAGTCGCCGCCCGACGTGTGGCTGGGCGGCATCGCCCCGAGCGAGCTGCGGCGGGTCGGTCGTCTGGGAGACGGGTGGCTGCCGTCATTCGTGACCGCCGATGACGCCGCGACTGGTCGCGTCGTCGTCGAAGAGTCGGCCGACGCCGCCGGGCGGGCCATCGACTCGGAGCACTTCGGCGCCTTGTTGTTCTACGTGCGGGGAGCGGTGCCCGACGGCCTGGCCCGCAC
>CADDZP010000074.1 GCA_902812475.1 Actinomycetota bacterium
GCCCAGGTCACGCCGTCTGCGAGAAGCGTTGCCACAGTCTCGACGAGGGAATCGTCGTTCTGAAGTGTCGTAAACGACAAGGAGATGAGCAGGTACTGCCAGAGGTGCCAAGACTCCGGCAGCGGCATCACGGCGGCAATCTCGCGCTCGACGTCCAACAGGCGCCGAAAGAATGCTGGGGACCGCGCTCGCCCATAGCACCACCGCCTGAACCAGTTCCGGTCGCGTCGCAGCGATCTGCTGAGCGATCGCGCCGCCAAGGGAGAGGCCAATGATGCGGACCGACTCGACGTCAAGGGCTTCGAGCAATCCCACGGCGTCGTCAGCCATCTGCGGCACGGAGTACGGCGCCGGAGGTCCATCGCTGTCCCCGACGCCACGATTGTCGACGGTGATCACGCTGTACCCCGCCTCAACCAGGAGGTCCGCTCCAAAGAAGGCCCATGTCGTCCTGGGCATGCCTGTGCCAGCGACGAGGAGGATCGGGTCGCCGTCGCCAGAGACGTCGTACGCCAGCCGTATGCCGTTCGCAACCACCCTCGTCGGCTCCACGCTCACGCACTCCACTTTCGCGACAACGATCAGCACATATTCAATCCCAGGAGCGTGCCGCCGTCCCGGCGGTCGGGGGCAGTGCCGACGAGCGATGGCGCCGCGCGTTCGGTGACACGTGCGAACACGCGGCGCTGGGCGTGCCCCGCGGCGTCGGAGGGCGAACTTAGCGGCGATATCCGGTGTTCTCGGCGACCGGAAACAGGAGTGGCTCTCGAGACCGCGAACATGGGAATGCGAGCACACCAGACGAGGGATCCCGCCATTTCGGTGCGATTCCTTGTCGGCGACGCTCAGGACGCGGCTATTCGGCAGACGCCGAGATCCCGACATAGCCGACGGGCACCCAGGCAACAGCGAGGGCGACCAAGGCCGCCGCCTGGGCGGCGCCCTCTAGGTGATGGAACAGCATCAGCAGACCCGCAGCTGACGCGGCGAGGCTGTGGATTCCAAGGAGTGACCGAAAGCGGAGGCGCGCGGGTGACATCGCTGGGTGGCGAGTTCGCATGATTACTGTCAAGACTGCCGCGATACCCACTTCGGCCAATAGCAGTTGCGTGGAAGACACCGGTGCGGTACGCGCTGAACTAGTGCGGACGCTTCGCCGACTGCGATCGCGTCGTTCGGAGCTGCGTGTACACGTACCGGTACGCGATCCATGCGGACAGCGCGACCCAACAAAGCACAAGTGAGATAGCTGCCTCGACATTGCCTCGGTGACGTTGAGCGCTCGTAGCTCGATCAGGTGAGGCAATCAGCGGCGGTAAGAGGCCGAAGACAAACGCTCCAAGAAATATCGCGAGGATCAGGAAGAGGCCACGCTGATTGGGATGGCGGACGACCCCGCGGTCAATCAGACGTAGACACAACGCGAGTAGGCCGAGGTCAACAATCAACACCGCGGCGTAAAGAGCAATCGCCGCGATGTCCACTGCTACGGTCATTTAACAGTCCTGGTAGTCGCGATAGGTCTGGTAGGCGCCGACAAATATAAGTCCCACGCCCGCGATAATGGCGCCGCCGCCCGCTAGTCCGACGCCGATGCCGATGCCCTCACCAGCGCCCTCGAGCAGTCCGTAGCCTCCCGCGGCCGTCCACGCGCCCCATCCCACCAACCCAGTGGTTTCGTCGGGATCGCCGCCGAGGAAGTGACTGCCGAGATCGTACAGATCGCCGCCGAAGGTGCCGACGGCGCACTGGAACCGATCCCACCCGCTCTTGAGCCCAGTGACGTCAGCGAAGTTGATCGGGTCATCACCTGCGTACGCATAGCGATTCCACGCGTTGGGGTCGAGCGGGTTGGGCAGCGGATCCTGCTGCGTAAAACGCCCGATGTTGGGATCGTAGTAACGGTCACCCATGTGATACAGCCCGGTGCCGTCCTCGTAGGCACCCACGTAACGCCACGGGTTGTCAGTACCAACGGATAGGCCTTGCGCCATGTTCGTGATCTGGCCGAACGGGTCGTACACATACTGGGCGTCGTCGCCTCCACCAGAATCGATGACGTCAGTTACGGAGCCGTGGCCGTCGAAGCCGTAGTAATACGTGCCGGACGGCGTTCGCTCCGACAGGAGGCCTCCGCGCGGATCTCGGACGTAGTACGTCGTCGAGGTGTCATCGCTCTCCGCAGAGACACCAAGAATGGTGTTCTCGAAGGTAGCTGTAGTCCCTTCTGACTTCGTCTTTGGCGCGCAGCCGGAGATCTGACCGCATCCCCCCTTAGTTCGGAGCGCTGGGCTCATCGACGCGCGCTCGCCTTGGCCGACGCCGCGGTATACGAACGTCATCGCCGAACCACCCGCTTGCGTCATCGCGGTGACACGGTCCGCGACGTCGTAGCTCGCACTTCCACCGTCGCTCGAGCCCGTCCAGCTGCCATTGGCGTCATAGCTCTCAGTTGTCGCGGGTCGAAGCGCCACGAGATGTGCGACCCATCCCGCGCTGGTTCCGGCATTCGCAGTTCGGGTGCCCGTCCCAGCTGCCATTCCCTTGCTTTGGTCAAACATCGCGGATGTCGACCCGCTACCGGCCTGGACCGTCCACTGCTTGGTCATGTTCGTGGGCGTCGACACAGTCGTCGCGGCAGCGGGGCCATAGGTTGCGATCAGTTGGTCGTTTGGCGATGTCGTCGTCACTGCTGGCGCGGTCATGGCCGTTCCCGTGCCCGTCCCTGTGCTCCAGACGTCTACCGGTGTCGTTGTATCCACGCCGCCGTAGGCCGCGAGCCCGCCCGACGTCGCATGGCCGGCCAGGAACGTCCACGCATAATTGGTCGGTTCAGATGCGCCAGCGAGGTGCCAGTAGACGGCCTCGGTAACGCCACTCGTCTTCGTATCGATGACAGTCCACCCACTCGGCGCGGTGATCGTGCCGGTGCCGCTCAGGTCCACCTGCGCAAATAGAACATCACCGGGGTTCGTTCCGGCGGGTTTCGCGAGTGATAGCGAAGTCGAAGTCGTACCCCCCGAATTCGTCGTTGTCCCGCGAAGAACAACCGGCTTCGTAAGCTTCGTGAGTTCATTCGCAGCGTTGTAGGAGTACGTCATCCCCTGGTTCAGCACGTATTGCTGCGACGTCCGGTTGCTGGCGCCGTCGTAGCCGTACTGATATGCGCTCCCTGCGGTCGATGTGAGCCTGTTGAGCGCGTCGTAGCTCAACCCGCCGTCAGCGGTGTCGGACTGCAGAAGTGATGTGTCGTAGATGGGCCGCATCAAGACTTGCTGGCCGATCCACGCCGCGCTCGGGCCGGTGACGGTTTGGGTCCCAGTGGAGCCCGGCTGGGCGCCCATGACTTTCGAATCGAGCCCGACCGATGTCCATCCGGTTTGGGTGTCGTAGCCCTCGGTGTAATTTGCGGGAACGCTGAGCGGCGTTGCACCCCCCGTCAGACGCCCGCCGAAGAAGGCAAGGTTGAGCTCGGCGTTTGTAAAGCTGAGCGAAGGCGCCGTCCACGAAGTACTTGCCGCCGCATTCACCTGGCCGGCCGACGATTCAACCGGCGAGTTGGGATCGACACCCGTCCAGGCGCTCAGGCCACCGTTGGCGTAAGTCGCCTGGCTCAATCCCCACGAGTTCACTACGGGTTCGGCCGCGCCAGCCACGTGGTAATAAATGGCCTGACGAAGGTCGTTCACCGTGGAACCCGTCATGTCAGAACGAACCGTTGTCCAGCCAGCGGGGACCGAGCTCACGGCCGCGTTGGAGGCAATCGAGATCTGCGCAATCTCTACGTCGCCGGCAACCGTGCCAGCCGGCGTAGCGAGGGTTACCGAGCTCGTCGTCGTCCCGTTGCTACCGAAGGTCGAGGGCGTGCCGCGGACGGTGATTGCGCGTCCAGACGCATGGCTCGACGCCGACGGCGTGTAGCTGTAGGTATTCGGAGTGCCGTATCCCCCGCCCAGGGATTGTGTGATCTTCGAGCTGATGAGTCGGTTGTCGCTGTCGTACGTAGTCAATTGGGTCGCGCCGTTGGGGTACGCCACGGACGTCCTGTTGTAGTTGGCGTCATAGCCAAGCGTGGTGAGGGCGCCGCCGGCGTCCGTGACACTGACGGGCAGGTTGGCGGCATTGTAGGTATAGGTGGTCGTCCCGCCAGCGTCAGCCAACGTCAGCATGTTCCCAACGCCGTCATACGTGTACGACACGGACTTCCCGTCCGGCGTCGTTCTCTTGGTTAAACGCGCCATCGCGTCGTAGGTCATAGTCGTCTGACCAGTGGCGTCGGTCATGGACGTGAGGTTGCCGTCGGCGTCGTAGACATTCTTGACGGTCCCACTGTTGGCGTAGGTGACCGTCGTAACGCGGTCGAGAGCGTCATAGGCGTAACTCGTTGCTTGGCCCTTCCCGTCGGTCAGTTTCGTCGGACGGCTGAGCATGTCGTCAACAAACGAGCGAGCCCCTAGTGGCGCGGGAGGCGTTGCAGAGGTGAGGTTTCCCTTTCCGTCGTAGGCATAGCTCGTCACGTGGCCGTCTGGATCCTTGCTCGTCGCCATAGTGCCGTTGGCGTTATAGGTCACCTGCACTTGGTTCTGAGTCGTCAGTGGATCCGTCTCGGTGACGGGATTGCCTTTCGTGTCGTACGCGAATGTCGTCGTGTTGTTCTGCGGATCGGTTGCCGTCGTTGGCGCGAACGGGTGATTCGGATCGGTGTAGCCGAGCGTCGAATGTGACCCTGAAGCGACCTGTGCCGAGTTCAAGTTGTTTCGACTGTCGTAGCCGAACGCCCCGCCCTGTGCGCCGTTCCCGGTTGAGTACGTCGCGACGTTTGAGTCGGACGTATAGGTGTCCCCGGTCTTGTTGCCAAGGCCGTCATTCACCTGCACGATGCGGCCCACAGCGTCAAACGTGTAGGTGGTGGTGTGGCCATCGGCGTCCGTGACGACGGTGCACGAGTTCGTGAGTGTGCACGTCGGAGCGGTGAAGGCAAACCTCGTTGTCGGGTTGCCGGTCTGGTTAGGGTGCCCGATCGTCACAACCCGTTGCGACGCGTCGTAACCGATCGTGACGACACGACCAGCGGGGGTCGTGATCTGTGTCAGGTGGTGGTTGCCGTCATACACGAAGCGAGTGATGCCGCCTCCAGGGTCGGTGTAGGTCGTCAGGTTCTGGGCCGAGTCGTATGCGTACTGGTAGAGACGGCCACCGGGATCGGTCATGCTTGCCACGAGGTTTGAGGCGTTGTACGCGACCGTGGTGACGCGTCCCTGCGTGTCGGTAACCGAAGACACTGCACCTCCGGGACCGGCGTGTGCGAAGGTGATCGCGTTTCCATTGCGATCGGTATGAGACGTCAATGCGCCAACCGTCGTGAAGTTCCAGTTGTCGCTCCGCGCATGGTTCGTCAGGGTGTAGGTGCCGTCGGCGTTCTTTACGAGTGTGGAGTCGGCGCCTGAAGGGGCGGTGTAGGAACCGTCAGCGTTCTTCGAGTAGCCAGCCTGGGCTCCGCCAGGCCCGTTGAACATGACCGAGCCATCGCCGAGCACCGCCAAGCTGGCGTTCAGCGTGCTTGTCCAGCTGTGTCCAAATGTGGACGTGCTCGTCGCTTCACCGTTGTATGTCCGGTCGAGCGAGAGATCGAGCTCTGTGCCCCGGATGCCCACATCGTGCTCGGAGAGCGCCAGATTGCCATTGAAGGCATTGACGTGGAGGGTCATCCGATCTGTGAGCTTGCTGGTCTCCATCTTCGAGCTTTGGTCACCAAGCTGCGGACCTGTAGGGATGACAGAACTCGACTGAGAGGTCGCGGAGCCTGCACCGAGGCAGTTCTGTCCGGCGATGGTGAATGTGTAGTTTCCGCCTGGGGTGAGTCCGGACACGGTGTAGGACGATGTAGTCCCGGGAGGTGCGCCTAGCGGCACAGCGGTGACAGGTGCTGCGACCTGCGGCTGAGCGACTCCATTGAGGTACGGCGTGACCACGTACTGGGTCACCGCCGACGTCGGCGCCGTCCAGTTCAGATACGCAACTCCATTGCCCGCCGCGGCACTGAGGTTCCTCGGCGCTGCGGGCACCGCCTGAGCTACGGACACGTGGTATGGAGTGATTGTTGGATTGCCTGGTGTCGACGTTCCATTGCCCGTCGACCCGTAATCGTTGTTGCCCCAGTCCCAGACGTCGCCCCCTGAGCGAAGCGCGATGGAGCCATCGTCGCCGGCGCCGAGAGCGGTAACGCTGCTGGTTGACACCGGCGTTTGCGTGCTCTGGGGGGTCGTCGTCGTGCCGTTACCAAGCTCGCCGTAGTAGTTATCGCCCCAATCGACGACATTGCCGCTCGAACTCAAGGCGTCGGTGAACCAGTCGCCGGCGGAGATCTGGGCGATCCCGGAGACTCCCGACGCTTGCACAGGTGTCGAGCTGTTGTTGGTCGAACCGTTGCCGAGTTGGCCGTACGCGTTGTAGCCCCAGCTCCACACTTGGCCAGAGGCCAGGGCGACGGAATGGTCGGTCCCCGTAGCGATGCCTGTGACGCCTGCGGGGACGCCTGGCACGAGAACTGGCGCCAATTGGTTCGTCCCGATGGGTACGCCACTGCCGAGCTCTCCGTACGGGTTGCGGCCCCAGGCCCATACTGCGCCATTCTTGAGTCCGAGCGCGTGGGCGGTGCGGATCGAGATCTGATTGAAGCCAGTGAGCGCAACGATTTGCTCGGGCACTGTCCTCATGGCGGTACTCCCGTCGGCGAGCTCGCCAGAGGCGTTTTGTCCCCACCCCCATACGGTGCCGTCGGACTTGATAGCGAAGGAATCCGTCTGGCCAACGGCGAGGGCGACAACGTTCGTCAGCCCTGGGACCTGCTCGGGAGCGGTTTGATACACACCGGTGCCAGATCGCCCGTCGCCAAGCTGTCCGTACTGGTCCCAGCCCCAGCCCCACACCGTCCCGTCCTGACGAAGTACGAGGACGTCCTCGAATCCTGCGGCAAGCGCCTGCACACCGTTAAGGCCGGAGGAGTCGACCGGCACCGGCAGGATGCCGTTTGCGCCACCGTTGCCGACCTGCCCCAGAGAGTTGTCGCCCCACGCCCAAACGCCGCCATTTGGATCGAGCGAATAGTTCGTGTACCCGCCTGATGCAACGGGCAACACCTGTGACGGAAGGACGCATCGGATTGGGACCGACGCCCCTGCTCGCGTCGCATTCATCACGGCCATGCCGACGCAGAGCATGAAGAAGATGGAAAGGACCGCGGTCGCCTGTGTGAGCGTGCGTGATACAGCGCGCCGGCGCATCACTGACCACTCCCTGAGCGGACCGCGCCTGTGGCATTGGTGCCGGTGGCGGACGTCGCAATCGGCGTCAGCTCAAGCGATGCCTTATGGCCGGCGGTGTACAAGATCGGCACGCCGTCGGGTCGCACGATCTCCTGTATCCGATCTATCACCGCCGCTCGCTTGGCAGGGTCGAGCATCGCCGCTGGGGTTGCCAAGAACGAGTCGGCGTCGAACCAACAGACACCCTCATGCTCGGCCGGTGGTCGTTGTGCGAACGGCGATCGAAAACCCGGACCGTGGCGACGACCATCGTCGCTGGTTACTGCCGCTGCCGTCGTGTCGTATACCGCAACCAACGAGACGTGCGTCGGGTTAACAGGACCCGCGAGCTGCGCGAGGCGACCTTCACACATATTCGCAGCCGGTAACGCGGACACGCCTTGCGCCGACGTTGCCGTCGAGGCACCTGAAGCGGACGTCGGAGCCAGTTGCGGCGGTCCCGCGACCCCATTGCCGGACATCGGCGCAGACGCGGCTACCCGAAGTGGAGTGGCTTGACCCGTCTGAGTCGCGGCCCACGCGGCACCCACTGCCACGGTCAGACCGACCACTATCACCGACGCGGCTGCCGCCCTTCGGCGACGGCCTCTCACTCCGTTCTCAGCCTCTTGGCGGAGCCGCTTCCGCCGCCTGTGGTCCACCGGCCGAGAACAAACCGCGCGTGCCATCGATCCCCCGATTCCCCTAGCGCATCGGGCTCTCTATTCGACCCGCTTCGCCCGCTTTACGGTGACGACGGCATTCTTCGCTTTCGAGCGACGATCGCCTATAGCCCAGTCGTGCCATTCGGTCTGGCCATTGTGAGCTAGTCACCCCGGTTGACACTGAAGCGCTGATCGTTCAAAGCGCGGGTTCCAGAACTTGCACACCGGAAGGCATGTGCAGCGTCAAGCGCGAGACGGCGACACAGAACGCTGCCTGCGAAGAAAACCGAGCATTGGTCAGCGCGCTTGCCCCTCAACGCGCATCTACAGACCTCAGACCGCCGTCCCCAAGGTGGCCGTACGGGGCGCCCTGAATAGTCGCGCCGGTGGTCGTGCGGTAACCCTGAGCGGCATCCGGACGGGGGTGGGCCCTCGAGTGGGGGAGTGACCGGCCCGGTACGCCGTGTCGAGGTCGGGCCTCCGACCTGAAGGTGGTTGTGGCCGTGGTCATCGAGCCAACGCCTGTCGAACCGGCCCGGCTGCACCTGAGCGGATGGCCGGACGCTGGACGTCTTCCTCCTGGTGCGGCCGGTGCTTCCGCATCACGTTGGCAGAGACTTCGCTTTCCGCTGTCAAGGCCACGCTGCGCGCTCATGAGTGCTCGCTTTCGCCTGCGTCTCAGACGTTGACAGCCCGCTCGTCTCTGCCTGTTCCGGATGCGTCCCGCCCGACCAACACAGGAGGAGAACGTGTCCAACGAACGCAAAGAACACCTGATGACCAACCTCAGCAATGGCGTGCGGCAGCTCGTTGAGAGCAATCGCTGGCAGGAGTGGCTTGCGGTCCAGAGCCGCTTTCACAAGTACAGCTCGAACAACGCGCTGCTGATCCTGTCGCAGTTCCCCAACGCGACTCAGGTCGCCGGTTTTCACGCCTGGCGAGGACTCGGCCGCAACGTCCGCAAAGGCGAGAAGGCCATCTGGATTCTCGCGCCGATGACCCGCAAGGTGCGCGACGACGACGCTCTCGCCACCGCCGAGAGCAACAAGGTGTTGTTCGGCTTCAAGGCCGCCGCGGTGTTCGACATCAGCCAGACGCACGGCGAGGAATTGCCGGAGCTGTGCATCCGAATCGTCGGCGACGATCCCAATGACGCCTACTCGGATCTGGTGCATGTCGCAGATTCCCTCGGCTACGAGGTTGAGGACGCTGAGTTTGACGGCGGGCTGAACGGGATCTGCGACTTCGAGCTGGGTTGCATCCGAGTCGAGGCGAACCTGTCGCCGGCACAACGTGTGAAGACCCTGTCGCATGAGGTCGCCCACGCCATTCTCCACGAGGGCTTCACGAGCCGGGAGCTAGCAGAGCTGGAAGCAGAATCGGTCGCGTTCTGCGTCTGTTCCGCTCTCGGTATCGACAGCTCGGTCTACAGCTTCGGCTACCTCGCTGTCTGGGCTGGCGACCCCGACAAGGCCATCAACCACATCAAGACTGCCGCTGGGCGCATCCAGCAGGCCACCGATTTCATCCTCTCCAAGCTGGAGGCTGCCTCGGGAGCCGCCAGGCCGGGGGACGTGGCCGCCTGAAGTACGCCGCCCACGCATTGGTCGGAGTGGTGCCTCCGACACCAGCGTCAGTCGGCCTCCGACAGCAACGTCCGCAAGTGGGGTCGCTGGTGCATTCCAGGCAGGGAACAGGCATCCAGATCTCTTCGAATTGAGGGCCGCGCCTAGGCCTGAGCGAGCGTGGGTTGTCGCATCGACCACGGCAAACAGCGAGCTTTACTTCCTACTTGCCGGGCTTGGGCGCTGGGGTCGGTGGACGCTTCGGTGGGGGTGGCACCGCGGGAACGTTGCCCTGCCCACGAGTAATGCCCCAGGGCTCCGTGTTCTTCGAAGCCACGCTATTCGTCCTCCTTCGGCGTCGGAGGCTGATGCTTCGGTGGCGGTGGCGCCGGCGGCACTTTTCCTTCACCCGTGATTAAGCCCTTGGTTAGTGGTTCCTTTGGCGTCGCGGCCTCATCTGCCTTCTTCGCCATCTCAACCTTCTCCTTGATCCATGTCCGCCCCACGCAGGATGCGTACCCACCGTACGTCGCCGATCGTCGGAATCATGATCCCCTCGGTCCCAGGCATCGGCCCCGTGAAGTCTCCCTCCTCATTCAACAACCATTCGCTCTCAAGGAAGAGACCTTGAGGCTCCGGCGAAGTCAGAGCGACTGAGTGCTCAGCGAAGACCCCGCCAACCTGTGACCCGTCATTGAACTGGATGATCACGAACCCGCCATTGGGAGGCTGTGCGGTGAACAACCAGTCCCAAACAGATGGCGGAGCTGGCGCCTTGACAAACGCTGTGACGCCCCTCGTAAGTCTTCCTAGCGGCCGCCCGAGCTGCACCGGGCGGAATATCAGGTCCGTGAGCCGGGCGCCGAGCACCCCGAGGACCAGCGGGATTACCAGAACGACGAGAAGGAACCAGATCGCTACCCGGCCAGGATGATCCGCCAGATGGGTACGGATCGGAACGATCCATGCGATGGTCAACGGCGAGATCAAGACCTGGATCGCAGCGCTTAACGCCAGGGACTGGAGAACAGTTCGCAGATCCCCGCTCGGGCCCTTCCAAGTTCGTGCCCGCGCCCATGTCGTCGCAGCGATGAAACCTGGCACGATCGCCAGCAGGATCACGGCAAGAGCGCCCGAACTGGTTGGCAACACGGATACCTATTTTGTACCGAGCGACCCGACCTAGTTGCGGACCGTTGGGCATCGCTCCCACACCCAGAGGTGGGACGAGCTTCGCCCAGGCATCGTCGGATGTGTGGGGTACATCATGGAGTCGCTGAAGGTGAGTGCGATCCGTGCTCGAAGTCGCGCCTCCGACATAGCGCTATCAAAGACCAGCTCAAAATGACCTCCGGTGCGCCTTGCAGGTAGCGGTCGGTCCCGGGTGCCTCTGGACGGTAAGCGTTGGCGCGTGCTTCCGAATCATGCGTGGACGTTCTCTGCCATCCGGCCAAATTCCTGTCACACCCTCCGCTCATACTTCGACTCGTAGGCAAACGAAGGAGGTCGGCAATGAGATGGCGTCTACAAGTAGCCGGGGCCAAGCCGGAGGTCATCATCCGATTCGACCGCCGGGAGATTCCCTACGCACGGCTCATGCGCCGTTGGCCACGATCGCTCTCCGGAGTGCGTCGGGTACTGCCGGCCCATTTGCAGGTGGCCGCTCCGCCGGCGATGGCGCGAGGTGGTTCGTGGTTCGTCCTAGCTCTCGCTGGTCGACAGACGGTGGGGTACGCCTGGGTTGTCGCGGGCCTGGAAGGTCGACACATTGCCTACGTAGAGGAGGTGGCGGTCTTGCCCCACTGGCAGCGGCGTGGCATCGGGCGGCAGCTGGTCAAGGAAGCTGCAGGGTGGATGGCGACGCGCGGCGTCACTCAACTCGAGATCACACCGTTAAACGACCCTGCATGGATCGAGGCTGTCGGCTTTCACCAGTTAGACGGGAGGCTCTATGTCGCAAGCCCTGTTGAGCTCCGCTGAAGCGCTCGCACACCTGTGCCCGCGGTTCTGGTTCGCGCACCGTCGAGCGAGGGCGGATCCTATTGGAGGCAGCGTGCCCGAATGTTTGGTGCTATTGACCTGCTGGCATCGACCGAACGAGTGTTCGAGTGTGCCACACTTCTCTGTGTCGTTCGAAGAGGGTCGAGGGTCGGTCTAACGAGGGGAGGATCTGATGGTCTTCATCACTGGCGTTCACATGGCCGGTGGGACATCGCATGAGCACATCGATGAGCTTCGGTGGCTCGACTGCTCGAACTCAACTTCGAAGACGTTCAGCACAAGCAGTTGCGTTGATTGGCTACGCAAGGGCCACAAGGCGCATGTCGCCGACGCAAACGGAGCCGTGGAAGTCCAGGTCGTCAACGCCAACCCCCCCTATGTGCGAACAGTCGCCGACGGGCGCTACACGGACAACCTCTTGTCACTCCCTCGCTACTAGGAGACCCGGCCGGCGGCACCAACAACACCACTCTCGACTAGCCAGCACCAGCCGCAGATGATGCCCTGATCCGCAGCCCTGGCTCACAAAACCTGAAGGAGGAAGCAATGCCAAAGACTCCGCCCAACACTGGAAAGCGTTGGACCCCGTCCGAAGTCAAGGAGGTATGACCTGAAGTTGTGGATCGGCCACCCGTTCGGAGGCGCGGCGTACCTTCCTCGTTGATCGAAAACGAGAGTGCCGGCGACGCAAACGCCGGCGAGGAAGGAACGCCGATGTTGAGAGTA
>CADDZP010000075.1 GCA_902812475.1 Actinomycetota bacterium
GGTCGACGCCGACACCGGCGCCATCCTCGACCAGGGCAACGCCCACCAGCCGCTCCCGCCGGCGAGCGTCACCAAGGTGCTCACGGCCCTCATCGCCGTCGACCAGCTGCAGGACGACACCGACATTCCCATCAGCCCCGAGGCCCAGGGCATGCCCGCCCGCACCATGAACATGAAGGCGGGCCAGACGTGGAAGTTCCAGGACGTCCTCCACGCCCTGCTCATGGTGTCGGCCAATGACGCGGCCGTGGCCCTGGCGGAGAAGATCAGCGGGACCCGTGAGGCGTTCGCCGACGTGATGGGCCAGACGGCGCAGCGCATCGGCATGGACGACACCCCGATGCTGCGGGACCCCGCTGGGCTCGACGACGAGTTCTCCAACGAAGGCGGGAACCTCATCAGCGCTCACGATCTGGCCGTGGCCGCCCGTAACGCGCTGGCCAACGACGAGATTCGCCAGGTCGTGTCGACGCAGACCTACAAGTTCCACGGGGGCGACGGCAACGACCACCGGCTGCTCAACGAGGATCTGCTTCTCAAGACGTACCCGGGCGCCATCGGCGTGAAGACGGGCTGGACGCGCAAAGCAGGCCACTCGTTCATCGGCGCCGCCACCCGGGACGGCCGCACCATGCTCTCGGTCGTGCTCGGTGCAGCCGACATCTACCGCACGTCGACCGCGCTCCTGGACAAGGGCTTCTCGATTCCCGTGAGCGCCGAGGGCGGATTCGAGCGCCTGCCCGCGGTCGTCCCCGCCGCGGCGCTCGCCCAGCCGGCCAAGGCGATCCCGCTGCAGGAGACCCGGACGCCGACCCCTGCCGTGGCGTCGCGGACATTCCACGTCTCCAAGGACGACACGGTGCGCGTCGTGCGCGACGGCATCTGGATCGCCGTCGTCTGCCTGCCCGTGGCATTCCTTGGACTGAGACTTTTCACAGGCCGACGAAGGCGCAGATACCTCTTCCGGTAGGACCTACTTCTCGCCCTTCCCGCCGCTGGCCTCTTCGAGGCCCTTGTTGCCCGCCGAGATCCACGGCATCATGCTCCGGAGCTGAGAGCCGACCTTCTCGATCTGCAGATCGGCCGTCTTGCGGCGGTACTCGTTGAAGTTCGGGCGACCGTTCTGGTTCTCGGCGATCCACTCCTCGGCGAAGCGACCGTCCTGAATCTCGTCGAGGATGCGGCGCATCTCGGCCCTCGTCTCGTCGTTGATGATGCGCGGGCCCCGGGTGTAGTCGCCGTACTCGGCCGTGTCCGAGATCGAGAAATGCATGCCCTGGATGCCGTGCTCGTACATCAGGTCGACGATGAGCTTGAGCTCGTGCAGGCATTCGAAGTACGCCGACTCCGGTTGGTAGCCGGCGTCGACGAGCGTCTGGAAACCGGCTTTGACCAGTTCGACGATGCCACCGCACAGCACGACCTGCTCGCCGAACAGGTCGGTCTCGGTCTCCTCCTCGAACGTGGTCTGGAGCACGCCGGCGCGCGTGGCGCCGATGGCGTTGGCGTAGGACAACGCCATCGCCATTGTCTTGCCCGAGGGGTCCTGGTCCTTGGCGATGAGCGACGGCACACCGCCGCCTGCCTCGTACTCGCGGCGGACGAGGTGGCCGGGGCCCTTGGGTGCGACCATGCCAACGTCGACACCGGCGGGCGGGCGGATCTGGCCGAAGCGGATGTTGAAGCCGTGGGCGAAGAACAGGGCGTCGCCGTCGGAGAGGTTCGGCTCGATCTCGGCCTCGTACACGGACTTCTGCTCGGTGTCCGGCAACAGGATCATGATGAGGTCGGCCTCGGACGCGGCCTGGCCGATCGAGGTCACGCGCAGGCCGGCCGCCTCCGCCTTGGCCTTCGACGACGAGCCGTCGCGGAGGCCGACCCGTACGTCCACACCGGAGTCCTTGAGGTTGAGGGCGTGGGCGTGGCCCTGGGAGCCGTAGCCGATAACGGCCACCTTGCGGGCGCCGATCAGGTTGGGGTCGGCGTCCTTCTCGTAGAAGACGTTGGCCACAGCGTTACCTCCTGCGCTCGAGTGCGCGGTCGACGAGACGTTGTCGCTGGCGGCCGCTGGCGGCGCCGACGGCGCCCTCACCGGATGCCAGCCGAGAAGAGACGGCGGAGGGGGAGCGGCTTTGCCGCGAGCCCGGAGCACGATGCGCTCGCCGAGCAAGCTCCGCTTGCGAGTGCGAAATTTCAGGCTCCCTTCACGCTGCGCAGGCGAGGAGCCTGCCGTTCCAACTTAGGTAGTGCGACGCGGCCCGTGCGCTGCAGCTCCACGATCTCGTAGGTGCGCATCAGGTCCTCGAAGTCGTCGAGCTTGTCGGGCCGGCCGGCGAGCATCACGGTGATCTCGTCGTGGCCGACGTCGACGATCGTGCCCTCGAAGACGTTCACCAGCTCGATGACCTGGCCCCGAGCGGCGGGCTCGGCCTTGATCGTGGCGAGCATCAGCTCGCGCTCGACCGCCGACGAGGGATCCAACTCGCTGATCTTCACCACCGGAATGAGCTTGAACAGCTGCTTGGTCACCTGTTCGAGAGGCGCCGACTCCACGTCGAGGACGATGGTGATCCGGCTGAAGCGTTCGTCGTCGGTGGGGGCGACGGCCAGCGAGTAGATGTTGAAGCCCCGCCGGGCGAACAGCCCGGCGACGCGCATCAGGACGCCGGCCTTGTTCTCGACGAGGACGCTGAGGGTGTGGTGGCGTGCGGGTGCCGGCATCACCGACCTCCTTCGCCCTGGGAGGGATCGAGGATGATGTCGTCGTTCGACCCGCCTGCGGGCACCATCGGGTACACCTTCTCGCGGTAGTCGACGCGGAAGTCGATGACGACAGGGCGGTCGTCGATGCCGTTGGCCTTGTCGATGGCGGCGTCGACCTCTTCGGGCGACTCCACCCGCATGCCCTCACACCCCATCGCCTCGGCCCACATCTTGTAGTCGGGCAGGTGGGGCGACAGGTACACCTCGGAGTAGCGCTCCTCGTAGAACAGCTCCTGCCACTGGCGCACCATGCCGAGGTAGGCGTTGTTGAGGATGGCGACCTTGATCGGGATGCGCTCGGTCGCCGCCGTGACGAGCTCCTGTGCCGTCATCTGGAAGCAACCGTCGCCGTCGACGGCCCACACCGTCTTGCCCGGCTGGCCCACCTTGGCGCCGACGGCGGCGGGGACGGCGAAGCCCATGGTGCCCAGCCCACCCGAGTTCACCCACGTGTAGGGCTCCTCGAAGCGCCAGTACTGGCTGGACCACATCTGATGCTGGCCGACGCCGGCAACGAGGATCGTGTCGTCGGGCGCGTTGTCCCGCAACCGCTCGAGGGCGAACTGCGGCTTGAGCGTGTTGCCCGTCTCGGGCTGCTCGTAGTGGAGCGGATACTGCTTCTGCCAAGTCCGCAACTGGTCGATCCAGGCGCTGCGATCGGGCTGGGCTTCCGTTCCACCCTGGTCACGGATGGCCTTGTTGATCTCCTCGATCACCAACCGGCAGTCGCCGACGATCGGCACGTCCGGACGCTTCACCTTGTTGAGCTCGGCGGGGTCGATGTCGACGTGGATGATCTTGGCGTCAGGTGCGAAAGCGGACACCTTGCCGGTGACCCGGTCGTCGAAGCGCGATCCGAGGGCGATCAGCAGGTCGCACTTCTGCATCGACGTGACCGCCGTGTAGTTGCCGTGCATGCCGGGCATGCCGAGACACAGCTCGTGAGAGTCCGGGAACGCGCCCCGAGCCATCAGCGTCGTCACGACGGGGATACCGGTCATGTCGACCAGCTCGCGAAGGGCCTCTGCGGCGTGGGCCTTGAGGATGCCACCGCCCGCGTAGATGACCGGACGATGACTCTCGCCGATCAGCCGCGCCGCCTCCCGGATCATCCGGGGGTGGCCGCGCGTCGTCGGCTTGTAGCCCGGCAGGTCGACGATGTCGGGCCAGTACCAGTCCATCGGAGCGTTGGCGACGTCCTTGGGGAGGTCGACCAACACGGGGCCAGGGCGCCCGGTGGTGGCGACGTGGAACGCCTCCTTGACCACTCGGGGGATGTCCTGGGCGTCGGTGATCAGCCAGTTGTGCTTGGTGACCGGCATAGTGATGCCGGTCGTGTCGCACTCCTGGAAGGCGTCGGTGCCGATGGCCGTGGAGGCGACCTGGCCGGTGATGACGACGATCGGCGTGGAGTCCATGTAGGCGTTGCAGAGCGGCGTGACGATGTTGGTCGCCGCCGGACCGCTCGTCACCATGGCCACGCCCGGGCGCCCCGTCACTTGGGCGTAGCCCTCGGCCATGTGGCCGGCGCCCTGCTCGTGGCGCACGAGGATGTGGCGAATGGGCGAGTCGATGATGGGGTCGTACACCGGCAGGATGGCGCCGCCGGGCAGGCCGAAGAGGACCTCGACCTCCTGCATCTCCAGGCTCTTGATGAGGGCTTGCGCTCCGGTGAGCTTCATCGGCCTTTCCTTGGTCAGAAAATGAAAAAACCTCCCGGCTGGGAGGTCTACGCACGCGCGATGTCCGGCCGAACGTGCGTTACGCGGCTACCAGAAGGATGGCGGACATCGCCGCCATCATGACAGCGAAACGGCGGAATCGCAAACCACTAGCGTGAACGCCGTGCAGGTCGACTGGTCCTACGACGAACTGCTCGAGAGCCACCCCGTCGAGGAGCCCCTGTTCGCGGGGGGCGTGCGTTGCCACGGCGGGTTCGACAGCGACGGCAACTACGTCTCGCCGCGCACCAAGAACCGATGGCCCGCCATCCGGGCCTGGCAGGAGCAGCGCGCCGCCCAGTTCGGCACGCCCCTGCTCGACATCGCCCTCGACACGTGGCCGGGCGCCTACCCCAGTGTCGCCCAAGCGAAGTTCCTGCTGCGGTCGGGCGTGCCCGACCCGATCATCGCCCGGCTCACCCAGATCGGCACCGTCGAGGGCTTCGGCTCGATGATCCGGTACTCCCAGATCCCCGACCTGCAGCGCTGCTTCGACGAGCCCGTGCAGGGCACGGGCATGTGGCACCTGGGGCGCGGCCTCTACGAGGCCCACGCCCGGGACGAGGCCGGCTACAAGGGCGAGGGCGGCCACAAGCAGATGTGGTTCGCCGCCCGCGACATCGCCTTCGAGCACCCGCTCACCGAGGATCAGACCCAGACGATGATGGACCGGATGTTCGCCTACGGCGGTGGGCCCGGAAGCGGCTCGTCGTCTCTCGAGCCCTTCTTCCCCGACGTCGACTACGACCTCGAGTTCCTGATCTGGAGCATGGCCCGCCTGCTGCTCATCGAGATCTCGGCCTTCCACATCTTCGCCTGGGCCGAAGAGGTCCTGGCCGACACCGACCTGGTCGCCGGCGACGGCGAGGCCGCCCACATGGTGTCCTACATCCGGGCCGACGAAGCGCCGCACGTCGAGTACCTGAAGACGACCCTGTCCGAGATGCGAGACCGCACCTTCGTGGCCTCGTCGGGCGCGCGTGTGCCCGGCACGGAGGTCATCGGCCGGATCTGGGAGCGGGCCCGGGCCGAGTCGGTCGGGACCCGCCACGAGTCCAACGTTCGGCTCGTACGCGGCGAGATCGAACACGCCCTCGAGAGCCGTCCCAACGGCAAGGATCTCTTGGCGGAGTTCGACAACTTGGCCGCCTGACGCGTGCGTCGCGTCGCAGACACCTCCGTGCTCGTCACCGGTTCCACAGACGGGCTGGGTCGCGCCGTCGCGGCGCGTCTGGCGGCGGCGGGCGCCACGGTGCTGCTCCATGGGCGTGATGCCGTCAAGCTGGCGGGCACAGCACATGGCATTCGACGCGAAACCGGGAACGAGAACGTTCGCGCCTATCTCGCTGACTTCGCCTCACTCGCCGAGGTGCGAGCGCTGGCAACCGAGGTCGAGGCGGAGAACCGCCAGCTGCACGTCTTGGTGAACAACGCCGGCGTTGGCAGCGGCAGGCCGGCGGGCACGACGCGCCAGGAGAGCACCGACGGCTTCGAGCTTCGCTTCGCCGTCAACTACCTGGCCACGTTCGTGCTCACCATGCGCCTGCTGCCGCTGCTGCGCCGCTCCGCTCCGGCTCGGGTGGTCAACGTGGCATCGGCCGGCCAATACCCGGTCGACTTCGACGACATCATGCTCGAGCGGTCCTACGACGGCACCCGTGCCTATCGCCAGAGCAAGCTGGCCCAGGTCATGTTCGGATTCTCACTGGCGGAACGGCTCCCGCCGGGCGAGGTGACGGTCAACAGCCTCCATCCGGCGACGTTCATGCCGACCAAGATCGTGCTCGAGCAGCACGGCCAGGCGGTCGATTCACTCGAAGAGGGCGTCGACGCGACGCTGCGCCTCGTCACCGGCGACGACCTCGACGGTGTCACCGGCCGCTACTTCAACCGCCAGGCCGAAGACCGGGCCGACGACCAGGCCTACGACTCGGACGCCCGGCGGCACCTGTGGGACCTGAGCGTCGAGCTGACCGGCGAATCGGTCGCCGTCTGACGCCTCAGGGCGCCGGAGCAGGAGCCGCGCTCAGCACCAGGCTCTGCTGGCTGACGCCGATGGGGCCGCTGCGGTCGGCGAGCTGTCCGCACGCCAGACCGATGCCGTCGGGGCGCCACTCCGAGGTGGCCTGCAGGCGCACCCATTCGCCTTCAGGCTGACGGCTCAGGTGCATGACCAGGTCGGCGTTGGGGAACGCCACCGGGACGTACTCGTTGCGGAAGCCGCTGATGCCGTTGCCGAAGTCGGCGGCTGCGGCGGCGCGTGCCGTCGGCGACGGCTCCCGACCGGGAACGGTGGGAATCATCAGCCGATACCAGGCGACGCCCTGGCCGAAGTGCCCCGGATCGGGGACGCGCATCTCGATGCCGCTGCCGACGAAGAACGTGCGGCCGGGGTCGAACACTGGAGCGTCTTGGAAAGCCTCCGGCGTGTCCGACGGCGGGTCGTCGTTCGGCGCCGGCGCGCCCTCAGGCAGCGTGAGCGACTGCGGGCGCACGCGCACGAGGCGGCACCGCGTCACGAGCCGGTCGTCCACGGTCAGCTCACACTCCAGGACTTCGAGTCGCTGCCCCTTGCGAATGGTTCGCACACTGGTGTTGAACCGGCGCATCGGAAGAGCACGCACGAAGTCGGCCGAGTACGACACCGCCTCGTAGTCGTCATCGGCAGCATCCTCCATCACCAGGATGGCGAGGGCGGACACGGCGCCACCGTGGAGGAGATCGGCGCCCCACGGGCCGAGGCCTGCCTCGGTGGGCAGCCACCCGTCCCCGTCGGGCACGAAGAGAGCCTCGAAGCCCGGCACGGCCCTCCTACGGTTGAGTGACGGCGCCGCGGTCGGCACCCGTCACCAGGCGGGCGAACTTGGCCAGGACCCCGCTCGTGTAGCGCGGGTCGGGAAGCTTCCAGTTCGTGCGGCGACGGTCGAGCTCGGCGGCGTCGACCAACACGTCGATGGTGCGGGCGTCGGCGTCGATGACGATTCGGTCGCCGTCGTCGACGAAGGCGATAGGGCCGCCGTCGACGGCCTCGGGCGCGACGTGGCCCACGCAGAAGCCGTGGGTGCCGCCCGAGAAGCGGCCGTCGGTCACGAGGGCGGCGTCGGCGCCCCGGCCGGCCCCCTTCATGGCACCGGTGACGGCCAGCATCTCTCGCATCCCCGGGCCGCCCTTGGGACCTTCGTAGCGGATCACGACAATGTCGCCGGGCTTGATCTTGTCGGCCAGGATGTCCTCCATCGCCGCGTCCTCGCCGTCGAACACGCGGGCCGTGCCCTCGAAGCGGAGCTGGTCCATGCCGGCGATCTTCACGACGGCACCGTTCGGAGCGAGCGACCCCCGCAGGACGGCGATGCCGCCCTCCTTGTGGATGGGGTTGTTCAGTGCATGGACGACATCACCGTCCGGCTTGGGCGGATCGAGGGCAGCCAGGTTCTCGGCCAGCGTCTCGCCCGTCACCGTGAGACAGTCGCCGTTGAGGAGTCCTGCGTCGAGCAGCTCCTGCATGACGACCTCCACGCCCCCGACGTTGTCGAGATCGGCCATGTGGAACCGGCCGTGCGGCTTCATGTCAGCGATGTGCGGCACGCGTTTGCCGACGCGGTTGAAGTCCTCGAGCTCGAGCTCGACGTGCGCCTCGTTGGCGATGGCGAGCAGGTGCAGGACCGCATTCGTCGACCCGCCGACGGCATTGGTGACGGCGATGGCGTTCTCGAACGCCTGCTTGGTCAGGATCTGCCTCGGGCGGATGCCCTTCTCCAACATGCGGACGACGGCCTGGCCGCTGGCGAAGGCGAAGTCGTCGCGGCGGCGATCGACGGCCGGGGCGGCCGAGCTGCCGGGCAGGCTCATGCCGAGCGCCTCGGCGACGGACGCCATCGTGTTGGCGGTGAACATCCCCGCGCACGATCCCACAGTCGGACAAGCGTTGCGCTCGATGAGGGCGAGCTCCTCGTCGGTGAGCTGACCGGCGGCGCGGGCGCCGACCGCCTCGAAGACGCTGACGATGTCGAGGGCCCGGTCCTTGAGGCGGCCCGGGAGGATGGTGCCGCCGTAGAGGAAGACGCTCGGCAGGTTGAGGCGAGCAGCGGCCATGAGCATGCCCGGGAGCGACTTGTCGCAGCCCGCGAACGTCACCATTCCGTCGAAGCGCTCGGCGTGCATCATCGTCTCGACGGAGTCGGCGATGACCTCCCGGCTCACGAGCGACGCCCGCATCCCCTCGTGGCCCATGGAGATGCCGTCGCTCACGGCGATCGTCACGAACTCGATCGGGAATCCGCCGGCCTGGCGGACGCCGTCCTTGCCACGTTTGGCCAGTCGGTCGAGGGACATGTTGCACGGCGTCACCTCGTTCCAGCTGCTGGCCACGCCGATCTGGGGCTTGTCCCAGTCCTCGTCGGTCATCCCGGCGGCCCGCAGCATGGCCCGAGCCGGCGCCCGTTCGAACCCGTCGGTGACCTCATAACTCCGGGGCTTCATAGGTCCGGTCATGGTGCGATGCTGACACAGGTGAGCGATCTAGACCCTCTCGCCGTCGTCGGCGGCCGGTGCCTCTCGAACCTGCGGGATGTCACATCGGACGTCTCGGCGCTCGACAGCGCAGGCGTGTGGGTCGTCGTCGTCAGCTTCGAAGGCGAAGCGCGGTGTGTCCGGTTCGACAACGTCGGGCCAGCCCCCGACGGTGGCGCATGGCGCGGTCCCGCGCCGGGCGAGTGGACGTCCAGCCTCGACGAGGAGGCGTTCTGCAAAGGCGTCGTGGACATCCGCGAGGCCATCGCCGCGGGGGACGTCTACGAGGTCAACCTCTGCCGGGTGCTTTCAGCGCCGGTGCGTCCCGACGCGGACGTGTTCGCCCTGGGCGCGGTGCTGAGGTCCGCCAACCCGGCGCGTTTCGCGGCCACCGTGCGCATCCCCGGCGTCGCGCTCGCTTCGGCGTCGCCCGAGCTGTTCCTGCGCCGTCGCGGGCGGACGGTCGAGTCGCGGCCGATCAAGGGGACGTCGACGCCCGGGGCCGGTTTCGGCAGCAAGGACCACGCTGAGAACGTGATGATCGTCGACCTCGTCCGCAATGACCTCGGGCGGGTGTGCGAGTACGGGTCGGTCGAGGTCCCGTCGCTTTGCGCAGTCGAGCACCACCCCGGGCTCGACCACTTGGTCTCCACGGTGCGGGGCGAGCTGCGCGTGGGCGTCGGTTGGCCCGAGCTCCTCGACGCGACCTTCCCACCCGGATCGGTGACGGGCGCGCCGAAGCTGGCGGCGCTCGACACGATCCGCAAACTGGAGCCGGTCCAGCGTGGCCCGTATTGCGGCGCAGTCGGGTGGGTCGATGCCGACCGGCAGCGCGGCGAGCTCAACGTCGCCATCCGCACCTTCTGGCTCGACGGCAGACGACTTCACTTCGGCACCGGCGGCGCCGTGACATGGGACTCGACACCCGACGGCGAGTGGGCCGAGACGGAGCTGAAGGCATCTCGGCTGCTCACCGTGGCATCACGATGAGGCCTGGTTGAACTAGCTAGCTAGCTGGAGGCCCGCTCTCGCAGCAGGGCGGTGACGACCTTGCCGTCGGCTTTGCCCTGGGTCGCCTTCATGGCCTGGCCGACGAAGAAGCCCATGACCTTGTGGTCGCCGCTCTTGAGTCGGTCGAACTCGGCCGGGTTGTCGGCGATGAGCTGGTCGACGACGGCGGCCAACGCGCTCTCGTCCATGGCCTCGAAGCCGAGGGCGGCGGCGATGTCGGCCGGGTCGCCGCCACGCTCGAGCATCTCCGACAGGACCTTCTTCGCCTGCGTCGCCGTCAGCTTGCCGTCGGTCTCCAGCTTCACGAGCGAAGCGAACCGGCGAGCGTCGAGGTGCTCGGCGCCCTCGACGGCGAGGTTGTGCACGGCGTGGGTGACGACACGCTCGGGATCGGCCCCGACGGCGATGGCCGCCCGAACGAGGGTGTCGAGGCCGCGCTCGACGACGACGGCGACGTCGGCGGTCGACGACGAGCCCGCTTCAGCGGCGAGAGCGGCCCGGCGCTCGGCGGGCAGCGGCGGGAGCGACGAACGCACCTCGCTCCGCCACGCTTCGGAGGGCTCGACGGGGACGAGATCGGGCTCGGGGAAGTAGCGGTAGTCGTATGCCTCCTCCTTGGAACGCATGGACGCCGTGCGGCCCTCTTCCTCGTTCCAGTGCCGGGTCTCCTGGACGATGCTTTGCCCCGCCTCGAGCAGCCCGATCTGGCGACGGAACTCGTACTCCAGGGCCCGCTGGAGCGAGCGCAGCGAGTTGAGGTTCTTGATCTCGGCCCGAGTCCCGAACTCGTCCGACCCCGCCCGACGAACCGACACGTTGGCGTCGACGCGCAGCGACCCCTCCTCCATCTTCACGTCTGACACGTCGATGGCCTCGAGCACGGCGCGCAGCTCGCTGACATAGGCGCGCGCCTGGTCGGGGGACCGGATGTCTGGGTCGCTGACGATCTCCACCAGGGGCACCCCGGCCCGGTTGTAGTCGACAAGGGCGTAGCCGGCTTCGTGGATGCGGCCGCCGCCGCCCACATGCGTCGTCTTGCCGGTGTCCTCCTCCATGTGGGCGCGCGTGACGCCGACGCGCGACCCGTCGGGGAGGTCGAGCCAGCCCCGCACGTTGATGGGCAGGTCGTACTGACTGACCTGATAGTCCTTCGGCATGTCGGGATAGAAGTAGTTCTTGCGGTGGAAGATCGACGGCTCCACTGTGCAGTGCAGCGCCTCGCCGATGCGCATGGCGTACTCCACGGCCCGACGGTTGACGACGGGCAGCGACCCCGGGAGGCCGAGGCACACCGGGCAGATGTTGGTGTTGGGTACGTCGCCGAAGGCGTTCCGGCAGCCACAGAACAACTTGGTCGCCGTCGACAGCTCGCAGTGCACCTCGAGGCCGACGACCATCTCCCACGCGGTGTCCACGACGGCGGTCACGCGACGCTCCTCTCGAGGGCCGCGGCGGCGCGGAACAGCACCGGTTCGGCCAGCGCCGGCCCGAGCAGTTGCACGCCGACGGGCAACCCGTCGTCGCCGGTGCCATACGGGACCGAGATGGCGGGATGGCCGGCGAGGTTCGACGGGATGGTGAACACGTCGGACAGGTACATGGTCAGCGGATTCTCGGTCTTGGCGCCGAGGGCGAACGCCGTCGTCGGCGATGTGGCGCCGAGCAGGAGGTCGTGGTCGGCGTAGGCGGCGTTGAAGTCGCGGATGATCAGTGTGCGCACCCGCTGGGCCTGGCCGTAGTAGGCGTCGTAGTACCCGGCCGACAGGGCGTACGTCCCGAGCATGATGCGCCGCTTCACCTCAGCGCCGAAGCCTGCCGACCGGGTGGCGTTGTACATGGCGGTGACGTCGTCGCCCTCGACGCGCAGGCCGTAGCGGACACCGTCGTAACGGGCCAGGTTGCTCGACGCCTCGGCCGGGGCGATGAGGTAATACGCCGACAGCCCGTAGACGGCCGCCGGCACCGATGCGTCGGCGACCACCGCGCCCGCCTTCTCGAGGGCGCGGGCCGCCTCTTCCACCCGCGCCGCGACGTCGGCGTCGGCGCCCTCGACGAACTCCTTGGCCAGACCGACGCGCAGGCCTTCGACGCCCTCGCCGAGACCCGCGACGACGGACGGGGCGGGCTCGGGAACGGAGGTCGAGTCCATCGGGTCGTGACCGGCGACGACATCGAACAGCAGGGCGGCGTCCTCGACCGTCGAGGCGAACGGCCCGATCTGGTCGAGCGACGAGGCAAAGGCCACCAGGCCGTAG
>CADDZP010000076.1 GCA_902812475.1 Actinomycetota bacterium
GTCGCCGAGGCGCGCAGTCAGCGCTTCCGCTCGGCCGGGCTGCGCCCCGTGTCGGGTGTGGCCGGCGGCGGCGGCGCCCGCCTCGAGGACATCTTCGAGCAGATCCAGCGCGGTGAGGCGGCCACGCTGAGCCTCATCGTCAAGGCCGATGTGCAGGGCTCGCTGGAGGCGCTCACCGAGAGCCTGCGCCGGCTCGAGCGCGACGAGGTGAAGCTGTCGTTCGTCCATCGGGGCGTGGGCGGCATCACCGAGAACGACGTCCAGCTGGCCGCCGCGTCCAGCGCCACGATCATCGGCTTCAACGTCCGCCCCGACCGCAAGGCCCGAGACCTGGCCGAGTCCGAGAACGTCGAGATCCGCACCTACCAGGTCATCTACCAGGTCCTCGAGGACATCGAGGCCGCCATGGTGGGCATGCTCAAGCCCGAGTTCGAAGAGATCGTCACGGGCGACGCCGAGGTCCGCGAGGTGTTCCGCGTGCCCCGGGTCGGCAGCGTGGCGGGCTGCTACGTCCGCAACGGCGTCATCACCCGCGGCTCGAAGGTGCGCTTCCTGCGGGAGGGCGTCGTGATATGGACGGGCACGATCACGTCGCTCAAGCGGTTCAAGGACGACGTCCGCGAAGTGGCAGCCGGCTACGAGTGCGGCATCGGCCTCTCCGACTTCCAGGACCTCAAGCAGGGCGACGTCATCGAGACCTACGAGGAACGGGAGATTCCACGGACGTAGGGACTCTCCGCGTCGCCCTTCACCTCCCAGCCTGCCACTCGTTGAAAGAGAAGCGGGCCTTGATCAAGCCGATCCTCGACGGCGCCCGGCGCCGCTTTCAGGTTGCCGCCGCCGAAGTTGGGTATCAGGACAAGTGGCAGCGAGCCGAGCTGGGGTTCGCCGTAGTGGCTGGGAGCTCCGGACACGCCACAGACGTCCTGCAATCGGTCGAGAGGTTCGTGTGGTCCTTCCCCGAGATCGAGGTGCTGGAAAGCGCGTCGGGATTCGTCGATGCGTAGTCGTCCCGACCGGCGCTACCCGCGGACCGCACGCGTGAATCGCGTGGTACACGAGGTCGTGGCCGATGAACTGGAACGCATCGACGACGACCGTCTGGAGCTGGTGACGGTGACCGGCGTCGACGTGGACTCCGACCTTCGCCACGCCACCGTGTGGCTTTCGTCGCTTTCGGACACTGGTGAGGAGGCGCTGGCCCAGCACAGAGTCCGTCTGCAGGCTGCGATAGGCCGTCAAATGCGCATGAAGCGAACGCCGGAGCTGCGCTTCCGCGCCGACCCGGCAGTGGCAACGGGCCAGAAGGTCGAAGACATCCTGCGCGGGCTGGAGAAAGATAGGGAATGATGGACGAGCTGGCGCGCGCAGCCGATGTCATCGCAGGGGCGCCGCTCGTCGCCCTGGCCTGCCACGTCACGCCCGACGGCGACGCCCTCGGGTCGATGCTCGCCATGCATTTGCTCTGTCGTTCGCAGGGCAAGCCGTCGGTGGCGTCGTGGCCCGAGCCGTTCGAGGTCGCGCCCCACTACACGTACCTCCCGGGTCTGGACACAGTCACCAAGCCGGCCGACTTCCCGGACGCGCCCGCGGTGATGGTGACGTTCGACTGTGGTTCGCTCGACCGGCTCAACGAGCTGGCCGAGCCCGCGCGGGAGGCGGGCGAACTCATCGTCGTCGACCACCACGCCACCAACGACAACTACGGCACGATCAATCTCTTGGACGCCGATGCGGCGGCGTCGGCGGTGATGGTCTACCGGCTGGCCAAGCACCTGGGCTGGCCGTTGACCCGCGATGTCGCCATCTGCCTCTACACGGGCATCGTCACCGACACCGGTCGCTTCCAGTACTCCAACACGTCGCCGGAAGTGCTGGAGATGGCGACAGAGCTGTCGCGGTTCGACCTGCCCATCGCCGGCATGTCGCGGCAGCTGTTCGAGGAGCACCGCTTCGCCTACCTGCAGCTCGTCGCCGTCGTCCTGCAGCGGGCCGAGCTGGACGCCGAGCGCCGCTTCGTCGCCACGTGGATCACGGCGGACGACCTCGAGCGCTTCGGCGTGGAGCTCGACGAGGCCGAAGGCCTGATCGACATCGTCCGGCGCACGGCCGAGGCCGACGTGTCGTGCGTCCTCAAGGAGGCCCCTGAGGGGACCAAGGTGTCGCTCCGCTCGATCACCGACTTCGACGTGTCGGCCATCGCCATGCGCTTCGCAGGCGGCGGCCACCGCGCTGCGGCCGGCTTCACCGACCCCCGTCCCATCCCCCAGGTCCTCGCCGACATCCGGGCCCAGATCCCCGTTCACTGAGTTGGCGGTACGAAGTGCTGCTATAGCAACGCCGAGTACCGCCAATGCCGGTGATTGACGGCCTCGTCGTCGTCGACAAGGCGGCGGGATGGACGTCGCACGACGTGGTGGCCAAGTGCCGGGGGATCTTCGGCCAGAAGCGTGTCGGTCACGCCGGAACGCTGGACCCGGGGGCGACGGGTGTGCTGCTGGTCGGGCTGGGACGGGCGACCAGGCTGCTGCGGTATCCGGGGGCGCTGCCGAAGAGCTACGTCGGCGAGGTCGTGCTCGGCACCGAGACGACGACACTCGACGACGAGGGCGAGGTGGTGCGGGCGCACGAGATGGGCGACGTCACCCTCGACGACGTGCGGGAGGCCGCTGCCCGCTTCGTCGGCGACATCGAGCAGGTGCCGCCGATGGTGTCCGCGGTCAAGGTCGGCGGACGCAGGCTGCACCAGCTGGCCCGGGCCGGCGAGGAAGTCGAGCGGGAGGCGCGTCTCGTCACCGTGTACGCGCTCGACGTCGAACCGGCGGCTCGGGCCGGCACGTTCACCTTGCACGTGCGCTGCTCGGCGGGCACGTACGTGCGCGTGCTGGCGGCCGACATCGGTCACGCGCTCGGCGGCGGCGCTCATCTGCGCGGACTTCGGCGTACGGCGATCGGTAAGTTCTCCGTCGACGAAGCGGCGCCCGTCGAAGCGCTCGGGCCGGAGCGGGTGCTGGCGCCGGCCGAGGCGATGCGGGGCTATGCACGCATCGCGGTCGACGAGGACGTGGCGGACGAGATCCGTCACGGCAAGGTGCTCGGCGCCGGTGTCCTTGGTGCCGAAGGGGACGGACCGTGGGCCGTCGTCGACGACGGCGGTGCCCTCCTGGCCGTCTACGAGGCCTACGAGGACGCTCTCGTCAAGCCGAGCGTTGTGATCGCCGGTCAGTAGCTGTTCGCGTCCGTCACGTCGCGTCCTGCGGTGCCGACGGTCCTGACGGGCGTAGGCCCGGGCCACGACCGCCGGAATGGTTCAGGCGCCGTTCAGGTCAGCGGGTCTTGACCGCCTGGGCCTCGGCCACGCGGATGGGGCGGGAGGCCGAGCGCTGCAGCCCGGGAAGCGGGCCGCCGCCGGGTGCACCGGTGACCGTGCAGGCGGCCGCCCACTCCACCGTGGCCGTGACCGTGACCGGCCCGGCATCGACGCTCGCCGGCGGGACCTGCATGGCGCCGGGGTCGATCCACAGCCACGTGGCCAGGTTGACGAGCTGGTCGCCGGCGGGGTTGAGATGGATGACCGGCGGACGGCAGCGTGACGTGGTCGATGGCGTCCTGGGCGATCGCCCTCGGATCAACCGGAGCCGGTATCGGCCCGCCCTGGCCCGGCGCCGGTGTCCCATCGGGCACCCACTCGATGTTGAGATACTGGCCGCCGCAATAGAGCTTGGTGTACGTGCCCGGCTCGGCATGGCCCGTGAAGAAGGACGCCCGGCGTGTTGTCTCGATACGACGCGGACACCGCTACCCTGTTGCCGTCGCTGGAACCCGTGCCGCCCGCGTCTGCCCAAGCACTTGGTGAGCCAGGCGCCAACGCGATGAGCACGCCCAGGACCAGCAGCGCTACGCACCGCACAGCGTCTCCTCGGACGGCACCGGTCGACCGGACGAGCTGATGTACCGCTCGCTCACCGCCCAATGACCGTCGCGCGGCGTCTGGATCAAAACCGCTTCCTCGTGAACCTCGGTGGCTCCTGGGTGCTCGCTGATGACATGGCCCGCCGCGTCGAAGCTGTCATCGGCGTCGACGTAGTCGTGTGACCACCCGAACGGGCGATGACACCCATGGCCCGGTGTGATCCTGTGGATGTTTGCCCCGCGGGGCAAACATCACAGCCCGTGGACGATTCCCCCGCGGGAGACTTCAGACGGTGTCCGCTTCGCAAACCTCAGTCGCCGACAAGGAGACGAGGTCGTCATCAGCATGGCCGACGGACGTGTTCAAGGCGTTCTTCAACCGCCGTCGGGACTGGGCCGACATCGAAGAGATGGTGGCGGCGGGCACCATCGACACAGAGGACCTGACTGCGGTCCTCGTGGGTCTTCTCCAGAACGCTGACCTCGGCTGGAGACGCTCACCCAGATCGTGGACGAGGTCGGCGGAGGATAGGTTCGACGGCATGTTGCGTCCTGAGAGCTGGACGTGCCCAGCCGACCCAACGTACGGATTGAGAGGGGGACGGGGAACCGGGCTCGCCGGTCGAGCACCGCGCCCCTGATACCCATGGAGGTGCTGCGTGACCTGGCGTCGTGCCCTGCCCTGACGGCCGGCTCCGCCGTCACCATCGGCGCCTACGACGGCGTGCACCTCGGCCACAGGGCAGTCATCAAGGAGGTGCGCCGGCGGGCCGCCGGGCTCGGCTGCCCGACCGCGGTGGTGACGTTCGACCGCCATCCGGCGTCGGTCGTGCGGCCCGAGTCGGCTCCCCGGCTGCTCACCGATACCGAACAGAAGCTGGAGCTGCTCGGGGCGGCCGGCGTCGACTACACACTCGTGCTGCACTTCGACGAGGACCGCTCCCACGAGACGGCCGAGGATTTCGTCAACGAGGTACTGGTCGGCTGTCTGCGGGCCCGCCTGGTCGTGGTCGGCGCCGACTTCCACTTCGGCCGGGACCGCGGGGGCAACGTCGAGCTTCTGCGCCGGATGGGGCCGACGCTGGGGTTCGACGTCGAAGGCCTGACGCTCGTGCCCGTTCCCGGCTTCGAAGGTCCGGTGTCGTCGACGGCCATCCGCAGCGCCCTGCAGGCCGGCGACGTGGAGACCGCCGCCCGTCTGCTGGGCCGGCCCCACGAGGTCCGCGGTGCGGTCGAGCGGGGCGACGGTCGGGGCGGCTCGGTGCTCGGGTTCCCGACCGCCAACGTCGCCGTGCCCGCCGAGATCCAGCTGCCCGCCGACGGCATCTACGCAGGCTGGTACGAGCGTCCGGACGGATCGACGCACGCGGCGGCCATCTCCATCGGACGGCGGCCCACGTTCTATCCCGACGGTGGACCGCTGATGGTCGAGGCCTACCTGCTCGACTTCGACGGCGACCTCTACGGCGAGAGGGCGGCGGTGCGCTTCGTGAGCCGCCTGCGCGGTGAGGAGCGGTTCGAATCCACCGACGCCCTGGTCGACCAGATGAGCAGGGACGTGCAGGCGGCGCGCGCCGCCCTGGAGACGGCGTGAACGGAGGCGTGCCCGAGGGCGTCGACCCGGACCGCATCCCCACCCACATCGGCTGCGTGATGGATGGCAACGGGCGCTGGGCCGAGGCCCGGGGCCTGCCCCGCACCGAGGGCCACAAGCAGGGCGAGGAAGCGCTGATGGAGGCCGTCGAGGGCGGCCTGGCTCTCGGCGTGAAGTGGCTGACGGTGTACGCCTTCTCCACCGAGAACTGGCGCCGCCCGCCCGACGAGGTGCGCTTCCTGGTGAACTTCAACGAGGACATCCTGCGCCGGCGGCGGGACGAGCTGAACGGCAAGGACGTCCGCATCCGCTTCGTGGGCAGGCGGGACTGGCGGGTGCCCCGCCGCATCATCAGGAGCATGGACGAGACGGTGGCGCTCACCGAGAAGAACCGGCGGATGACGCTGACCATCGCCTTCAACTACGGCGGACGAGCCGAGGTCGTCGACGCCGTCAAAGCCCTTGTCACCGACGGTGTGCCGGCTCGCAAGATCGACGAGCGGGCCATCCGCTCCCACCTCTACGACCCGGAGATGCCCGACCCCGACGTCGTCATCCGAACGTCCGGGGAGTACCGGATCTCGAACTTCCTGCTGTGGGAGCTGGCGTACAGCGAGCTGGTGTTCACCGACACCCTCTGGCCCGACTTCACGCGCGAGCACCTCTACGACGCCGTGCGCGAGTTCCAGGGCCGGGATCGCCGGTTCGGGGGCACGAAGGGCTGATACTGGTCTCCTCATGGGGTTGTACCGGGACCAGGGAGTGGTGCTGCGGACGATTCGCCTCGGCGAGTCCGACCGCATCGTCACGCTCGTCACCCAGGCGCACGGCAAGGTCCGGGCCGTGGCCAAGGGCGTGCGCAAGACCAAGAGCCGCTTCGGCGGCCGCCTGGAGCCCACCAGCCACGTGTCCCTCCTGCTGTACGAAGGCCGCGAGCTCGACATCGTCACCCAGGCCGAGGCCCTCGACCACTTCAAGGCGATCCGTGAGGACCTCGACCGTCTGGCCCGGGCCACGACGATGCTCGAAGCGGTCGACCAGGTGGCCCAGGAGCGCCAGCCCGGCGCCCGGCTCTATCAGATGCTCGTCGGAGGCCTGCGCGCCCTGGCCGCCCGCAACGCGCCGTTGCTCGTGCCGGCGTTCTTCCTCAAGCTCCTCGCCCTCGAGGGCTTCCAGCCCGTCCTCGACGGCTGCGCCGGCTGCGGCGCGCCCGAGCCGCTCGTGGCCTTCGACCTCACCGTCGGCGGGGCCCTGTGCCCGGCCTGTGCGCGCGGCCCGAGAGTGTCACCCGAGGCTGTCGACCTCATGCAACGCATCCTCGACGGTGGCCTGGCCGGCGCCCTCAACGAGCCGGTCACGCCGGCCACCGCCGAGGTCGCCACCCTGGCGACCAGAGCCATGGAGCACCACCTCGAGCGCCGCCTCCGCTCGGTGACCGTTCTCGATTAGCGCGTTCTCGGAGTCGGCGCCGTCCCCCGAACGGCATCGCCACCGCCCTGTGAGGGTCCGCGTCCAGGGTCAGGCACGGGACTGCGGTTTGTCGTGCCATGGCGGAGGAGGCGTTGTCCGAGGCCTGCGGTCGTGACGATCACGACCGAGCACCCGTGTGGTGGGGGAGGTGCGCACACCTCCCCGGTGCGGGGGGCGGCGGCGGCGGGGCCAGCAGCTTCGCGGAGGCGACGGCCACGGCCGTGTCGTACACGTCGAGCGGCGGCGGAAACGGTCAGGTGGCGATCAGCTGGACCGTGGTGGCGACGACGACCACGCATCCGCCGACCACCACGACGACCCGTCCGCCCACGACGACCATGACTCGTCCGCCGACAACGACAACGACCGCGTGCGCGAGGAACGGTGGCGGGCGGCCCGGCCCAACGGCGGCTGCGGCGGTGACCCAGGCGCGGGCGGAACTCGGAGGCGGGCCCACCGGCTCGACCGGAGGCAGCGGGAGCGGAGGCACGCCCGGCTGACCGCCAGAAGCAGCTCGTGAGGCCCAGAATCCGGCGTGAGGGGCGCCGGTAGGCTGCGCCCATGACCGAGCCGTCGCCGGAGCTGATGGAGAAGGTCGTCAACCTGACGAAGCGGCGCGGGTTCGTGTTCCCGTCGAGCGAGATCTACGGCGGGTTCCGCTCCACGTGGGACTACGGACCCCTCGGCGTGCTGATGAAGCGCAACGTGATGGACGCCTGGTGGCGGTCGATGGTGCAGCTGCGCGACGACATCGTCGGGATCGACTCGGCCATCCTCATGGCGCCCAGGGTGTGGGAGGCGTCCGGCCATCTGGAGACGTTCACCGACCCGCTCGTCGACTGCCGCAACTGCAAGGAGCGCTGGCGGGAGGACCAGATCGAGGGCGCGTGTCCCAACTGCGGCTCCCACGACCTCACCGAGGCGCGGCCCTTCCACCTGATGTTCAAGACGTTCGTCGGGCCCGTCGAGGACGACGCATCGGTCGCCTACCTGCGGCCGGAGACGGCGCAGGGAATCTTCGTCAACTTCATGAACGTGCTGCAGACGAGCCGAAAGAAGCCGCCGTTCGGCATCGCCCAGATGGGCAAGTCGTTCCGCAACGAGATCACCCCCGGCAACTTCATCTTCCGCACGCGCGAGTTCGAGCAGATGGAGATGGAGTTCTTCGTGCCGCCCACTGAGGCGCCCACGTGGTTCGAGTACTGGTGCAGGGAGCGGCGCCAGTGGTACATCGATCTCGGAATCCCCGAGGACATGCTGCGCATGCGCCAGCACGACCCCGAGGAGCTCAGCCATTACTCGGCCGGCACCGCTGACGTGGAGTTCCTGTTCCCGTTCGGCTGGGGCGAGTTGGAGGGGGTCGCCAACCGCACCGACTACGACCTCACCCAGCACGCCACGTTCTCCGGCGAGCGCCTCGAGTACTTCGACCAGGCCAGCGGCGAGCGCTACGTCCCCCACGTCATCGAACCCGCCGCGGGCGTCGGCCGCAGCATGATGGCGTTCCTCCTCGCCGCCTACGACGAAGACGTCATCGAGGGTGAGAGCCGCACCGTGCTCCGTCTGCACCCGCGGCTGGCGCCCGTCAAGGTCGCCGTGCTGCCGCTGTCGAAGAAGGAGACGCTGACCCCGACGGCTCGGGAGGTCCTCGACCTCGTCCAGCCGCACTTCATGTCGGACTACGACGAGACGCAGTCGATCGGCCGCCGCTACCGCCGCCAGGACGAGGCGGGCACGCCGTACTGCGTCACCATCGACTTCGAGACCCTCGACGACCGCGCCGTCACTGTCAGAGACCGCGACACGCTCGCCCAGGACCGCGTGTCGATCGACAAGCTCGTCGACTACCTCCGAGAAAGGCTGCCCCTATGAGGTACGTCTACCCCTTCGACCACAAGCACAAGAAGCCGCCGATGAGCATGAAGGACCTGCTCGGCGGCAAGGGCGCCAACCTGGCAGAGATGACGTCGGTGCTCGGCCTCCCCGTGCCGCACGGCTTCACCATCACGACCGACGCCTGCCGGGCCTACATGAAGGGCGGCTGGCCGGACGGCCTCGACGACGAGGTCGCCAAGCACCTCAAGAGACTCGAGAAGTCGATGGGCCGGGAGTTGGGCGACTCCGCCGACCCGCTCCTCGTCAGCGTCCGCTCCGGGGCCAAGTTCTCCATGCCCGGGATGATGGACACCGTCCTCAATCTCGGCCTCAACGACGAGTCGGTGCTGGGCCTGGCCAAGCAGACCGACGACGAGCGCTTTGCCTACGACAGCTACCGCCGCTTCATCTCGATGTACGGCCGCATCGTGCAGGGCATCCCCGCCGAGGCGTTCGACGAGCCCTTCGACAAGGCCAAGGAGAAGGCGGGCGTCGAGGACGACTCGCAGATCTCCGCCGATGCCCTGCGCGACCTCGTCGACGAGTACAAGAAGATCGTCAAGAAGCACACCAAAGCCGACTTCCCCCAGGACCCCAAGGACCAGCTGCGGGGCGCCATCGAAGCCGTGTTCAAGTCGTGGAACGGGGCCCGGGCCAAGGCGTATCGCCTGCGCGAGCGCATCCCCGACGACCTCGGCACCGCCGTCAACGTGCAGTCGATGGTGTTCGGCAACCGCGACGACAACTCGGGGACGGGCGTCGGCTTCACGCGCGACCCCGCCACCGGGGAACAGGGTGAGTACGGCGACTTCCTCGTCAACGCCCAGGGAGAGGACGTGGTCGCCGGCATCCGCAACACCCTGCCCCTCTCGGAGCTCGCCAACCGATTCCCGAAGCTCAACAAGGAGCTGATGGGCATCTTCAAGAAGCTCGAGAAGCACTACAAGGACATGTGCGACACCGAGTTCACCATCGAGCAGGGCAAGCTGTGGATGCTGCAGACCCGAGTCGGCAAGCGGACCGGCGTGGCGGCTCTGAAGATGGCCGTCGACATGACGCGCAGATCCGACCTCGGGATCTCCAAGGAAGAGGCGCTGCAGCGCATCACGGCCGAGCACCTCGACCAGGTCCTGCATCCGCAGTTCGGGGAGTCGGACTACAGCGTGCTCGCCAAGGGACTGCCCGCCTCGCCGGGCGCCGCCGTGGGCAAGGCCTACTTCACGGCCGACGACGCGGCCGATGCCGCCGACCGTGGCGAGCGGGTGATCCTCGTGCGCACCGAGACGTCCCCCGAGGACGTGCACGGCATGGCCGCGTCCGAGGGCATCCTCACGTCGCGCGGGGGACTCGTCAGCCACGCCGCCGTCGTCGCCCGGGGGTGGGGCAAGCCTGCCGTCGTCGGCGCCGAGAAGGTCAGGATCAAGGGCACGTCGTTCTCCGTCGACGGCACCACTGTCAACGAGGGCGACGTCATCTCGATCAACGGCACCACCGGCGAGGTCGTCGTCGGCGAGCTCGACCTCAAGACGGGAGAGCGCCCCAAGGAGTTCGACGTCGTGCTTGGGTGGGCGGACAAGATCCGCAAGGGCAAGCTGGCCGTGCGGGCCAACGCCGACACCGGTGCCGACGCCAAGCAGGCCCGCGACTTCGGCGCCGAGGGGATTGGCCTGTGCCGGACCGAGCACATGTTCCTCGGAGAGGACCGGCTTCCGGTCGTACGGCGCATGATCCTCGCCGACACCCAGGAGGAGGAGGACGCCGCTCTCGAGGCGCTGCGCAAGGTCCAGAAGGCCGACTTCGAGGACATCCTCGAGGCCATGGACGGGCTGCCGGTGACCGTGCGCCTGCTCGACCCGCCGCTGCACGAGTTCCTGCCCTCCACCGAGGAGCTCGCCATCAAGGACGAGACGGGCGGGCTCACCGACGAGGAGCGGGAGCTCTACGAGGCCGCCAAGTCGTGGCACGAGTTCAACCCCATGCTCGGCACGCGCGGCGTGCGCCTCGGGGTCATCAAGCCGGGCCTGTACGCCATGCAGGTGCGGGCGCTGATGGAGGCGGCCGCCGAGCGCACCAAGAAGGGCGGCAAGCCCATCGTCGAGATCATGATTCCGCTCACTGTGACGCGCGAGGAGCTCGCCCTCGCCCGCAGCTGGTGTGAGGACGCCGTCGCCGACGCCACCAAGGCGGCCAAGGCCAAGAAGAAGATCAACGTGCTCATCGGCACCATGGTCGAGACGCCGCGTGCCGCCCTGCGCGCCGACGAGATCGCCGAGGTCTCCGACTTCTTCTCCTTCGGCACCAATGATCTCACGCAGATGACGTTCGGCTTCAGCCGCGACGACGTCGAGGGACGGATGATGTCGGCGTACCTGGAGCAGGGTCTGCTGAAGCGCAACCCCTTCGAGACGATCGATGCGGGCGGGGTCGGCGAGCTCGTGTACGACGGCGCCGAGCGGGGGCGAAAGACCAAGGCTGACCTCAAGCTCGGCGTGTGCGGCGAGCACGGCGGCGACCCCGAGTCGATCGCCCTCTTCTACGACGCTGGTCTCGACTACGTGTCCTGCTCGCCGTTCCGGGTTCCGATCGCCCGTCTGGCCGCCGCCCAGGCGGTGCTCGGGTCGGGCGACGGAGGGTCCACCAAGTAGTGCCGGGGATGCGGCCGGCCGACATCGGCCGGCTGACGGCGGTCGGTGACCCGCGACTGTCGCCGGACGCGTCGAGCGTCGCCTTCACGGTCACGACCATCGACCTCGACGCCAACCAGTACCGCACGGCGATCTGGCTGGCGCCCGTCGATGGGTCGTCGGAACCCCGAGCGTTCACGAGCGGCGAGCACCGGGACTCGACGCCGCGGTGGTCGCCCGACGGTCGCTCGCTGGCGTTCGTCCGCCACGAGGAGGACAGCAAGGACACCAAGGTGTGCGTCATCCCCGCCGGCGGCGGCGAGGCGAGGATTCTCCTCACGTGGAAGGACGAGGTGAGCGGCCTGGCGTGGTCGCCGTCCGGGCGCCGGCTGGCGTTCCTGGGGCGCGACCGCGACGAGGACCGCTACGGGCACGACAAGGAGCGCGACCAGCCGCCACGGCGCATCACCAAGTTGTGGTCGCGCCTCGACAGCGTCGGCTGGCTCGTGGATCGTCCGAGTCACGTGTTCGTCGTCGACGTCGATGAGGACGGCGAACCCATCCAGCTGACCAAAGGCGAGTACGAGGACAGCGGGCTTGCCTGGTCGCCCGACGACTCAGTGCTCGTCTTCGCCGCCGGCCGCCACGAGACGTGGGACCTCGACTACGCCGTCGACCTGTACGCGGTCGCCCTCCCCGACTTTCGTGCGTTGATGCCC
>CADDZP010000077.1 GCA_902812475.1 Actinomycetota bacterium
CATGCCGATGCCGCCGCCAGGCCGCAGCGTCTGCGGGTGGCCGGCGTGGTGAACGTGCTGATGCCGGTTCCCGGCGGCGGCATCGGCATGTCACTCGATCGTCTCCGCCACTGGTACGACCGGCCGGGCGCCGGGTGGCTCGACATCTACGAGCGGCCCGACGCCGACCCCGCCGCCGTCCGACGGCAGGTGGCGACCCTGGCGAAGAGCGCTCCGTTCCCGCTGTGGGTGTACCGCGGGCCCGAGATCCTCACGGCGTCGAGGCGCTCGGTCGCCCAGGGCGCGGGCGTTCTGCTGTCGATGCAGTGGGTCGTCGTGGGGGCGACGGCGCTCGCCCTCTTGAACACCCTGCTGATCTCGATGGTGGAGCGCCGTCGTGAGCTGGGAATCCTGCGGGCGATCGGCACCAGCCGGCGCCGCGTCCGGCGCATGGTGGGAACCGAGGCCGCCGCCATCGGCATCGTCGGCGGCACGCTCGGCGTCCTCTTCGGTCTCTCGGGCCACTACGTCGCCGTCCTCGCCTACCGGCGGCTCGTCGGGTTCTCGGTGCGCTACCAGCTCCTGGCTCTACCGATCGTCGTCGCTGCCGGCTCGGCGGCCGTCGTCGTGGCCCTCGCCTCGGTGGCGCCCGCCTGGCGGGCCGCCCGCCTCAACGTCATCGAAGCGATCGGCTACGAGTGACGGACGCGAACGCAAACGTCGCGACCCGCTGCCCGTGGGCAGGCTGCGCAGGTCGCTGCCGCTGGCGGCGCTCACGGCCCGCACGCTCGGCGGGCAGGCCGGTCACTGGTTGCGCCTCCGGCGTGCGGGTGAAGACGAGCGCCTGGCCAAGGAGCTGGCGCTGCACGCCCGCCAGGCCCAGCGCTACGCCGACCTGATGGGCGGCATGAAGGGCGCCATCATGAAGCTCCGCCAGCTGCTGTCCTTCGTCGACAGCGCCGGGCTCATCCCCGAGGCGGACCAGCAGGTGTGGCAGGACGCGCTGGCCGGTCTGCGGGCCGACGCCCCGCCAATGGGGTCGGAGCTGGTCGCAGCCGTCATCGAGGAGCGAGCTCGACTACCGCATCGAGGCCGACAACCAGAAGGACCCCCAATCCTGCCGCATGGCCGCCGGTCCGGGCGCTTTGTGGACGAAAACTCGGCTCTCGGCCCCGCGAACATCCACAAAGTCACACCGAACAACGTCCGCAACGGCCTACCGTGCTCCGACGTGACCGGGGTGTTTGCCGAGGATGTCGTCGTCGAGGCGGTTGGCGACGGGCGTTACAACGCGACGCTCGACTACAGCTGGGACCTGGTCCCGCTTCCGCAGGGCGGCGTGGTCGTGTCGTTCGGGCTGCGCGCCGCTGCGGCGGAGATCGGTGATCCGGCCCAGGAGCTACGCACGTGCACGACGGTGTTCGCCGGTCAGGTTGCTGCCGGCGAGCTCGTAGTCGAAGTCGACGTTCTGCGGCGGGGTCGGTCGGCCACCCAGGCGGCTATCTCCGTCCGCAACGCAGGGGCGGAGGCGGGCGCCAACACGCTCGCGGTGTTCGGCTCCCGTCGGACGGGCCCGTCATTCGTCGACGCGCCCATGCCCGACGTGGCGCGGCCAGACGATTGTCCGTCGTTCCGGAACTCGCCACCGCCGGGCGTCCAAACGTTCCCGCCCACGCCGTTCTGGGGCCGAGTCGAGGCTCGCGGCGCCATCGGCCATGCGCCGTGGGACGAGTACGAGCCCACGACGTCAGATGTAGCCACCTGGCTTCGCTTCGATGACCCGCCACGTCTCGACGACGGCGCGCTCGATCCGCTGGGGGTGCTCACGCTTGCCGACCGCATGCCCGGGTGCGTCAGAGAGAAGCTCGGCCCGGGCGGCGACCCATGGTTCGCACCCAGCGCCGACCTCACCGTTCATCTGTTCGAGCCGGCGCGAACGGAGTGGCTGCTCGCTCACGACCGCGCCCGCTGGGCCGACGACGGTTGGGCATCCGCCGAGTCGCTGCTCTGGGACGAGAACGGAACGCTCGTCGCCTACGCCACTCAGATGATGATCTTCACTTACCTGACCGGCTGATCGACCGAGGAAACCTTCTCGAACACCGCCACCTGGGTGGTGCTCGACTCGGTGAACGTCGAGCGTTGCCAATCCGCCCAGCGGTCTCGCAGCCGGAATCCATTGATCCGTGCCATCAAATCGAGTTCGGACGGCCACACGTAGCGATAGGGCGCTGAGTGCTGGACGAGCCGCCCGTCCACGCTCATCCAGTGGTGTGACCAGGCGATCTGGCCCACGCGGTCGTCGAGGGTCTCGATGCCGACGTGGTTCGGCTCGAGCGTGAACACACGAGAGCGCTCACCGGGCGGGATGGCGTGCAACTGGGGGACGACGACCTCGACGACGAAGCATCCGCCATCCTCCAGATGCTCGGCCGCATTGGCGAAGACCATGAGCTGCTCGTCCTGGGTGGTGACGTTCATGATCGTGTTGGCGACGAGGTACACGAGGCTGAACCGACCAGCCACCCGTGCCGTCGTCATGTCGCCAACTGCCACGGGGATGGCGCCGCCACCGCGCTTCGCGCGCAGCTGCTGGACCATGTGACGCGAGAGCTCGATCCCGTGCACATCGACGCCCTTGGCGGCCAGCGGCAGGGCGATCCTCCCGGTGCCCACCGCGAGCTCGAGCACAGGGCCGTCCCCGGCCAGCTCGGCGAGCACCTCGACCATTGCGTCGGCGGCGTCGGACGCGAACTGGTCGGCGTACATGGCGTCGTAGACCTCGGCGAGGTCGCGGTCCCACTCGACAGAGCCCACCGAATTCTCAGTCGACGAGCCGGGTCAGCCGCTTCGGCGCCTGGATGCGATAGCTGTCGGTCACGAGCTCGCGCACTTCGTCCCAGTCGACAGGGCGGTCGTCCAGATCGAGGAAGTACGTCACCCAGCCGCGGTGCGCGACGTACTTCGGCATACCGAAGCGTTCGCCGTCACTGCTCACCAGTTCGGCGTTCTCCCCCGGCGCGGCACGCACGATGACGCCGACCCTGCCGTCGGCGTGCTCGTTCTCGACGTACCACGCGAAGTGCTTCTTGCCGATGCGGTAGGCGCGGTGTGGCGGGTGGCCGTCGTGACTGGTCGCTTCGGGGAGGGCCAGGCAGATCTCGGTCAGACGGTCGAGTGTGGCTCGTCGGGTCATTGCCAGGCGACCAGGAGGAGGGCGACGCCGGCGGCGGCGGCGATCAGGCCGGCGAGCCGGAAGTACCGCAGCTGCTGGGGGGTCGGCGGCGACGGGTAGGGCACGAAGCGGAAGAAGCCAGTGAACCGAGCGAGAGAGATGGGCGCGGCGGCGAACGCCACGCCGAACGCCAGAAGCAGCGCACCCCACACGATCACCGCCGGCTACGTCTCCGTGGGGAGCTTGTAGCCGGCGAAGCGGTCTCGGAGGCTCTTCTTGGAGAACTTGCCCACGGACGTCTTCGGCACCTCGTCGATGAAGACGACGTCGTCGGGAAGCCACCATTTGGCGACCCGAGGCGTGAGGAACTCGATGACTTCCTCTTTGGTGAGCTCCTCGCCCTCGGCGACCACGACGCATGCCAGCGGACGCTCGACCCACCGCTCGTGGGCCACGCCGATGACGGCGGCCTCCGCCACCTTGGGATGGGCCATGATCTCGTTCTCCAGCTCGACCGAGCTGATCCATTCCCCGCCGGACTTGACCAGGTCCTTGGTGCGGTCGACGAGACGGATGTAGCCCTCGGGATCGATCACGGCGACATCTCCGGTGCGCAGCCAGCCGTCGTCGGTGAACGACTCACGCGAGCGAGGGTCGTTGTAGTAGTCGGCCGCGATCCAGGGCCCCCGGGCCTGGAGCTCGCCCGACGTCTTGCCGTCCCACGGCGCCTCCTCACCGCTCTCGGGGTCGACGATGCGCAGGTCGACCCCAGGGGCGCCGAGGCCCTGGCTGGCCCGCAGATCTGCCAGCTCGTCCTCAGGGTGGCTCCGCAGGTAGCTCTTGACGTGCCCGACGGATGCGATGGGACTGGTCTCGGTCATTCCCCACGCCTGGGTGATCGGCAGGCCGACCTTCTCGCGGTAGGCCTCCGAGAGTGCCCTCGGCACCGCCGACCCGCCGCAGATGACCTTCCGCAACGACGACAGATCACGGCCCTCGAGCATCGGCAGCACGCCCATCCAGATGGTGGGCACGCCGGCAGCGACGGTGACGTTCTCGGACTCGAGCAGGTCGGCGATGGCGCCTGGCGAGAGGTCGGGACCCGGCATCACCAGGCTGGCGCCGGCGAAGGGAGCGGCGTGGCCCAGACCCCACACGTTGGCGTGGAACATCGGCACGACCGGCAGGATCACGTCGCTCTCGGAGATGCCGAGGGCATCGGCGATGAGCACGGCCATGGAATGCAGGAACATCGAGCGGTGGCTGTACACGACGCCCTTGGGGTTGCCGGTGGTGCCGCTCGTGTAGCACATGGCCGCCGCCTGGTTCTCGTCGTCGACGTGGAACTCGACGGGGCTGGCGCCCTCGAGCAGCTCCTCGTAGTCGACGATGCGCGCGTCGTCGGGGACCTCGCCTTTGCCGTCGTCCATGACGACGTAGTGCCGCACGCTGTTGAATTCGCCGACGAGCGGCCACAGCAGCTCGATCAGGCTCCGGTCGACGAAGATGACCTCGTCCTCGGCGTGGTTGACGATGTAGGTGAGCTGGTCGGCGAACAGGCGGATGTTCAACGTGTGCAGCACCCGGCCGCTGCAGGGTGCCGCGAAGTACAGCTCGAGATGGCGGGCGGTGTTCCAGGCGAACGTCCCGACGCGCCCGTCGGCCGACACGCCGAGGTCGTCCAGGACGCCGCCCAGGCGGCGCGTGCGCTCGGCCCAGCGCCCGTAGTTCGTCCGCTCGCGTCCCGTCGCTGTCGCCGTGACGATCTCCCGAGCCGGGAACATGCGCTCGGCCCGATGGAAGATGTGCGGCAAGGCGAGCGGGTAGTCCTGCATGAGTCCGCGCATGCGGGTTTCCCCCTTCGTCGGCGTCGACACCAAACGGTATCCACCCGGGGTGCGCCCTGTGAATGCGCCGGTACAGTCGCCTTCAGTGAAGCCTCTGGGGACGAGGATCGAGGTCCCTCGGGTGACGATGGCACACGCCGCGGCCGTGCTGTTCGGTTCGGGCGGCTCCGTGGCACTGCTGAGCCTCGCCGTGCCTCACTGGCACTTCGCCCACCCGACGGCCGCTGCGCTCACCGCCGTCCCCGCCCTGCCTACGGCTGTGCTGCTCTACCTCTTCGCCGCACGCGTACCCGAGCGCGCCATCCACGTCCTGCTCGTCCTGGCAACCGTGCAGCTCTCGGTCGGCGTGCAGTTCCTGGGCAGCGGCGCGGCCACGGCGTCCGCCGGCTGTTACTACACGTGGATCTCGATCTTCGCGTTCTACTTCCTTTCTCGGCGCGCCGCCGTCGCCCACCTGGCGTTCATGGCCGTTGCCTACGCCGCCGCTCTGTGGGCCGTCGGCGCCCGGGGCGGACCCAGCCAGTGGGTCGTCACCATGGGCACCGCCGCCGCCGGCGGTCTCGTCGTCGGCAACCTGGTCGCCAAGCTGCGCCAGCAGGCGGGTACCGACGTGCTGACGGGCCTCGCCAACCGCCGCAGCTGGGAGGCGACGCTGGAGCGGGAGCTGGCCCGGGCCTTTCGCCAGCACGTGCCGGTTGCCGTCGCCATCATCGACCTCGACGCCTTCAAGGCGCTCAACGACCGCGCCGGCCACCAGGCCGGTGACCGTGTGCTCAAAGAGGTCAGCGCCGCGTGGGGCGACGTCATCCGCGAGGAGGACATGCTGGCCCGGCCTGGGGGTGACGAGTTCGGCCTGGTGCTGCCGAACTGCCCTCAGCACGAGGCGTTGCGCATCCTCGACCGCCTGCGAAAACGGACGCCCGATCTCACGTTCTCGGCCGGCCTGGCGTCGTGGGACGGGTCGGAGACGGCGTCCGCCCTCCTCGAGCGGGCCGACATCGCCCTCTACCGGGCCAAGAACCGGGGCGGCAACGACACCGTCGTGGCCGGAACCCCAGGCCCGAGCGCGTCGAAGAACGCCTCCTAACCCCAGTCCTCGTCGGCCTTGCGGATGCGCGTGGCGAGGCCCTTCATCATCTTCAGGGAGATGGCGGGCATCTCGTCGAGCACCTTGCCGAAGTTCTTGGCCGTGATCACGATGAGTCGGGTCGGCAATTCGGCGGTGACGGTGGCGGTGCGGGGGCCCTGGTCGAGCAGCGACAGCTCACCGAAGAAGGAGCCGGCCGGGATGGCGCCAACCTTGCGACCCCGGATCTTGGCCTCGGCCATGCCCTCGGCGACGACGTAGAACTCGTCCCCCGGCTCGCCCTCCTTGGTCAGGACCGTCCCCGACGGCACGCGCCGCTCCTCGGCGACATCCGCCAGCCGGGCCAGTTCCTTCTTGTTCAGCGCCGAGAACATCGACACCTTCTGGAGGAGCTCCTCCCGCTCCTTTCGACCGTTCGCCACGCCGCCTCCCGGAATCTGGTTGACCGTCGCAGCCTGACACGCGACCCGACACCGATGCCAAGAGCAGCGACGGTGCTCCGAGCGCACCGTGAACGGTGCTCGCCTCGGCCCTGGGGTAAAACTGGGGCGTGCCGCCGGCGGGTCTGATGGAGGCGACGGAGGAAGCGACGGCCTCAGGCCCGTCCGACATCCTGCCGTCCAACGGAGGCGACCGGTCGCGCTCGCACCGATCGATCATCGTCGTCCTCGCCGTGGCCGGCCTGACGGTGCTCGGGCTGGCCGCCGGGGTGGCGTGGAGCCGTCACACGTCCCAGCCGGGCAAGCCCAAGGCGCCCCTGCCGCCCGTCATCACGGTCGACCCGGCGAGCGGGGCCACCGGTGTCCGGCCCGACGCCAAGGTGAACCTCGTGGCCAACCGCGGCCGGCTGGTCTCGGTCCGCATGATCGACGGAGTCGGAGCAGACTTCGCCGGGGTGATCGCTCCCGACGGCCGCTCGTGGACGTCGACGGCGTCGCTGAAGCTGGCCGGCGACTACAAGATCACCGCCCAGATCGCCGGCGTCAGCAAGAAGAGGCGCACGGTCGTGCGCACGTCGTCGTTCTCCACCATCCGGCCGGCCGGGCTCCTCGGTACCCAGATCACCCCTGGCGACAATGAGACCGTCGGCGTCGGCGAGCCGATCGTGGTCCGCTTCAACTCCCCCGTCGCCAACCGCGGGGTCATCACCCCGCTGCTCACGGTGTCGATGTCGAAGCCCGTCGACGGCGCCTGGCACTGGTTCTCCAACAAAGAGGTCCACTACCGGCCGAAGGACTACTGGCCGGTGGGCGAGGAGGTCTCGGTCGTGGCCAACGTCCTCAACGTCGACGCCGGCAACAACATCTGGGGTGAGGTCAACCGCTCGGTGCACTTCAAGATCGGCGACTCCCACATCAGCACCGTCGACGTCGACGCCCACACGATGACGGTGACCGCCAACGGCACCGTGGTGAAGACGATGCCGATCAGCGCCGGCCGGGACAAGTACCCCACGATGAACGGCGTCCACATCGCCATCGACAAGGCCCAGCACGTGGTCATGGACTCCTCGACGGTCGGCATCCCCGTCAACTCCCCCGACGGCTACCGCGAGGACGTCTACTGGAACGTCGCCATCACCAATGGCGGCGAGTACGTGCACGCCGCCCCGTGGTCCGTCGGCGCCCAGGGCAACCGCAACGTCTCCCACGGGTGCGTGAACCTCAGCACCGACGACGCCACCTGGTTCTACAAGTTCAGCCAGCCGGGCGACGTGATCAACATCATCGGGTCCCCGCGGGGGCCGTCGCTGTCGGACGCCGGGACCCAGGACTGGAACATGCCCTGGGAGCAGTGGGTGCAGCAGATCTGAGCGTGGGTCTGCGTCGGTCGCCGCTCAGCGGCGGCGGTTCTTCGTCCGCTTCGGCTTGACCTCGTAGGCGCAGGAGTGGGCGCCGGCGATCATGTGGTGCACACGTTCGATGCTCGCCTCGGGGAGGGCGTCGCGCAGGAAGCCGATCTCGCTCGAGCAGGCCTGGCCGTAGCGGCGGGCGACTCCCAAGATGGCGCAGTTGTGCTCGGTGATCACGTACGTGCCGTCGCCCAGGGTTTCGAAGTCGGCCAGGTAGCCGTCCTCGTCGAGGATCCTGGCCAGCTCTTCGACCTTCTGGGCGAAGTCCTTGCCGGCCAGTCGGGCCCGGGCACCTTGGAGCCGCCGTCGCCGGCGGCGCTCGAAGAGGCGGTCGACCAGTTCGGGGTCGTCGTCGGCGGCGTAGCCGAGCAGCTCGTTGGTGAGGTCGCTGTAGGCGCGCGGGAAAAGGCCGTCGGCCGCCGGCGTGAGGCGGTAGCAGTGGCGAGGACGCCCCGGCCCCTCGCGCACCTGACGGTGCTCGACGAGGCCGTCCGAGGTGAGCGCCACCAGGTGCTGGCGCACGCCGCTGGTGGTCAGTCCGAGCAGGCCGCTGATGTCGTCGGCGGTGAGCTCGCCCCGCTTCTTGAGGGCCTGAAGGATCTCCCGGCGTGTGGGCGGCAGCGTGTTGATTGTGGGCGCTGCGAGCTCCTCCACGGCCATCGACATTACGGGAGCACCAGGTGCGAATCGCCGAACTCGTGCCAGCGGTAGCCGGCGTCGATCGCCTCTCGGTAGCTCTGCTCGAGCAGAGCGCGTCCGGCGACGGCTTCCACCAACGCCAGGTGCGACGCCCGGGGCTCGTGCCATCCGGTGAGCAGGCCGTCGACGGCGCGGACACCGCGCTGGGGCGTGACGACCAGCTCGGTCCAGCCCTCCCCCGGGTGCGCCGTGCCCGTCTCGTCGGCCACCGTCTCGAGGGCGCGGACGACCGTCGTACCGACGGCGATGACGCGGTTGCCCCGTTCCCTGGTGTGGTTCACGAGGGCGGCGGTCGACGCCGGGACCCGGTACGGCTCGGGGTACGGCGGCTCGTCGGCCTCGGGACTGGAGACGCCGGTGTGCAGCGTGAGCGGCGCGACGGCGACTCCGCGGGTGGCGAGGGCGGTGAACAGCTCGTGGGTGAAGGCCCGGCCCGCGCTCGGCATCTCGGCGCTGCCCGGCTCTGTGGCGTACACGTTCTGGTACGCATCGATGGGCCACGGCCGTCGCACGTGGGCGTACCGGATCGGATGGCCCTCCCCCATGAGGTAGCCGGCCACGTCGGGCGTGTCGACCGTGGCCACCCAGAGACGGTTGCCGCCGGCGTACGGAGCAAGCAGCTCCACGGTGACGCCGGCCGGAAGCGCCAGCGTGTCGCCGGCGCGCCCGCCGACAAGCGGCGTGCTCGCCGCACCCTGGGGCTGTCGGAGCTCGACGAGCCACAGCCCAGCGGGCAGTGACGTCGAGAAGTGCAGCTCGAGGCCGTTGTGGGTGGGGACGGCAGCCGGCAGCGTCGCCGAAACGTTGACGACGACCAGGTCGCCCGGGTCGAGGAACTGCGGCAGCTGCCAGAAGCGACCGTGGGCGAGGTGGCGGTCGCTTCGGCGGGCGACGAGAAGGCGGACGTCGTCGCGGCCGCGGCCCCGCACCTCGGCCGGCTCTGTGGCCTCGAGGTCGGCGGGGAGCTCGAAGTCCAGGCTGTCGAGCAGCTTTGGTCGCTCGAGGAGGGCGCTCACGTCGTCGCCCCCGCCGTCACGAAGCTGGCAGCCTGGTAGCGACCACTCGGGGGGTCACGGTCGATGAGCTCCAGCAGGGCCGGGACGACGCCCTCGGGGGGCTGGCGGTCGGAGATGTCCTCGCCGGGAAAGGCCTCCTGGTGCATCCGGGTATTCATGTCGCCCGGGTCCACCCACCACACGCGCACGGCCGGCTCCTCGGCCGCCAGCACCCGGCTCCACTGCTCGAACGCCGCCTTCGACGACCCGTAGCCGCCCCAACCCTCGTAGCCCTCGACGGCCGCGTCCGACGTCACGTTGAGGATGTGGCCGGCGCTTGCGCGGAGCAACGGCAGCGCCAGCTGCGTCAGGCGGAGCGGTCCGAAGACGTTGACGTCGTAGACGCGCTCGAGGACGTCGACGTCGTAGTCGGCCAGCTTCGGTTGGGGACTGGGCCCGAGAAGGCTGGCGTTGTTGACGAGCAGGTCCAACCGACCGCCGCCGACGGCATCGATGAGCGCCTTGCGGTGACGCTCGTCGCTGACGTCGCCGGCCACGGCGACCACGTCGGTCCGGGCCGACAGCTCATCGGCCACCTCTTGCAGATCGGTCGCGCCCCGGGCATCGATGACCAGCCGCCAGCCCCGTTCGGCCAAGGCCTGGGCCAGCGCCTTCCCCAACCCCCGGGACGCTCCGGTGATCAGGGCAGTTCTCATGCCCCAAGTATGCGCCCGTTGCGTCAGTTAAACAAGAGTTTTCTTCTTTAACTCTCGTGGTGCTACACGTTGGAGGCGTCGCCGTCAGGCGCTGGGTTCACTGCCGACGACGCTGACGAAGCTGACGCATTCGCCGGGCGAGCCACCCAGGTTGTGGGTGAGGGCGAGCTTCTTGCCCGCGGCAACGGACTTGATGGTCCGCTCGGGCGGGGCTTCACCCCGCAGCTGGAGCCAGCATTCGAAGAGCATGCGCAGTCCCGAGGCGCCGATGGGATGGCCGAAGGCCTTGAGGCCGCCGTCGGGGTTGACCGGGAGTTCGCCGTCGAGGTCGAACGTGCCGGCCAGCACCTCCTTCCAGGCGGTGCCTCGTTCCGCGAACCCCAGGTCCTCGTACAGCACGAGCTCGGTCGGGGTGAAGCAGTCATGGACCTCGGCCATGGCCAGCTGGGTACGGGGATCCTCGACGCCCGCCTGCTGGTAGGCGTCCTCGGCGGCCCGTACGACCTCGGTGAACGACGTGTAGTCGTAGCTCGGGTCGATGACGCCCTCGGCCGGGCCGGCGACGAACGACAGGCCCTTCACGTAGATCGGCTTGTCGGTGTACCGGTGGGCGTCCTCGGCCCGCACGAGGACGGCGGCGGCCGACCCGTCGGACACGCCCGAGCAGTCGAAGATGCCGAGCTGGCCGGCCATGATCGGTGAGGCGGCGATGGTCTCCATCGGCACCTCGCGGCGGAACTGCGCCCGGGGGTTCACCGCCCCGTTCTTGTGGTTCTTCCATGCGATGCGGGTCAGGACGTTCTTCAGCTCGTCCTTGTCGACGCCGTACTTCTTCGAGTACGCGGGCGCCAGCAGCGAGAACAGCGCAGGCGCCGAGAGCTCGGCCGCCGAACCGTCGTCCGGCGGACGGCTCACGACCAACCCCGAGAAGCCGCTGTCCTTGAGCTTCTCGACGCCGATGGCCATGGCCATGTCGACGGCGCCGGACGCCACCGCGTAGCACGCGTTGCGGAATGCTTCCGACCCGGTGGCGCACATGTTCTCGAGCCGGGTCACCGGCTTGTAGTCGAGCTTGAGCGGGCGGGACAGCGTCAGCCCCGAGATCCCCGAACCCATCGTCCCCAGCCAGAAGGCGTCGACGTCGTCCTTGGTGACCCCCGCCGACTGGAAGGCGTCGGTGGCGGCGTCGACGAGGAGGTCATCGGCGCCCTTGTCCCAGTGCTCGCCGAACTGCGTGCACCCCATCCCAACGATGGCAACCCGATCCCGGATTCCCTTCGAGGCCATTTACGTCATCTCCTTCGGCGCCTTCGTCGTCGGCGCCTGATCGGCGCCGGCAGCCTTCCCGAGGCCAGACCCTGCGGGCCTGGCCTTCCAAAAGTAGTTGTGGATGCCGTTTACCGTGCTGATGCGGCGGAACGTCATCTCCACCCGGTCGCCGATGGCGACGGTGGCCGGATCGACGTCGGTCATCTCACACCGGAACCGACCGCCGCCGTCGAAGTCGACGACAGCGGCGACGATCGGCGGCGACAGCGAGAACGCCAGGCGGTCGACGGTGTAGGTGGCGATCGTCGCCGGCGTGTCCGCCAGCCGCTCGGCCGACATCCGGTCGACGGCGTCGCAGTGCACGCAGACCCGGGCCGGCGGCAGATGCCGCGTGCCGCACTCCTCGCAGCGGGAGGCGTGGAAGGCGAACTTCCAGCCCTCCTTGCGCCGGGCGGCGGGGGCGACCGGCGGCGTCGGATCGGGGCGCCGCGGCGGATCACGGTGCAGCTGGCCCCGCCACGTGAGGAACTTCGGAT
>CADDZP010000078.1 GCA_902812475.1 Actinomycetota bacterium
GGACAGGGTGGTCGAGCCGCTGCGCAAGATGGGCGCCCGCATCAGCGGGCGGGACGGCGGGCGCCTGGCGCCGCTCGAGATCGATGGGGGCGACGTCCACGGCATCGACTACGAGCTCCCCGTGGCCAGCGCCCAGGTGAAGAGCGCCGTCCTGCTGGCCGGCGTCGGGGCCGAGGGCGAGACCGTCGTGCGTGAGCGTGTGCACACGCGAGCCCACACCGAGGAGCTGCTGCGCCAGGCCGGCGCCGACATCGTCGAGGAGGACGGCGGCCGCGTCGTTCGGGTCCGCCGCTCGAGGCTGCACCCGGTCGAGATCCATGTCGGCGGCGATCCGTCCCAGGCGGCGTTCTGGGTCGTGGCCGCGTGCATCGTGCCGAACAGCTACGTCGTAGTCGACGACCTCTATCTGGGGCCCGGTCGAGATGGCTTCTTGGACGTCCTCGGGCGCATGGGTGCCGCGCTTGGCGTCGGCGACTCCCGCGTCGAAGCGGGCACGTCGCCGTTGCGGGCGACGACCGTCGCGGGAGACGACGTGCCGGGCGTCATCGACGAGCTGCCCGTGTTGGCGGTGGCCGCGGCGGTGGCAGAAGGGACGACGGAGTTCCATGACGCGGCCGAGCTGCGCGTCAAGGAGAGCGACCGCGTCGCGGCGATGGCCGACGGCCTCTCGCGCATGGGCGCGGGCGTCGAGGTGCTCGCCGACGGCCTGCTCGTTCACGGCCCCGCGAAGCTGAAGGGCGCCACCGTCGACGCCCACGGCGACCACCGGGTCGCCATGGCGCTCGCCGTGGCCGGCCTGGCGGCAGAAGGGGAGACCACCATCGAGGGGTGGCAGTCGGTCGCCATCAGCTACCCGGCCTTCGCCGACGACCTGCGCCGATGCCTGTCGTAGCAATCGACGGCCCGGCCGGATCGGGAAAGTCGACGGTGGCCCGGGCCGTCGCCCGCCAGCTCGGGGTCGCCTACCTCGACACCGGCGCCATGTACCGCTCGGTGGCGCTCGCCGCCCTCGACCACGGTATCGACCCGAGCGACGGTCCGGCTTTGGCGAAGCTGGCCGGAGGCCTCGACATCGACGTCGGCGACCGGGTCCTCGTCGACGGGGCCGACGCCACGACTGCCATCCGAGGTGCAGACGTCACCGCCGTCGTGAGCACGGTGTCCGCCCATCCAGAGGTGCGGGCCGAGCTCGTGCGCCGGCAGCGTCAGTGGGCGGAGGAGCACGGCGGAGGCGTGGTCGAGGGCCGCGACATCGGCACGGTCGTCTTCCCCGATGCAGGGGTGAAGGTGTTCCTCACCGCATCGGAGGAGGAGCGGGCCCGCCGCCGCCAACGCGACGAGCAGGCGCCCGACGTGGCAACCGTCGCCGCCGACCTGGCCCGGCGCGATTCACTCGACGCCAGCAGGGCGGCGTCGCCGCTGCGCCCGGCCGACGACGCCGTCGTCATCGACACCACCGGGCGTACCGTTGACGACGTGGTCGACGAGGTCGTGGGGCTTCTCTGACGTGTTGCTCTATCGGATCGTCCGCGACTCCATCGTGCTCTTCAGCCGCCTCTTCTGGCGTCTGCGCGTGGTCGGCGCAGAACACGTGCCCCAGAGCGGCGCCTACGTTCTCGCGCCAGTGCACCGGTCGTTCATCGACTTCGGCCTCGTCAGTGCGGCCACCAAGCGGCGGCTGCGCTACATGGGCAAGGACTCGCTGTGGAAGGTGGGCGTGTTCGGCAAGCTCCTGTACGCGCTCGGCGCCTATCCCGTCCACCGGGGCGGGGCCGACCGGGAGGCCCTCCGGCGCACCATCGAGGTCCTCGAGGGCGGTGAGCCGGTCGTGATCTTTCCCGAGGGGACCCGCCGGTCGGGCCCGAAGGTCGAGGAGCTCTTCGAGGGCGCCGCCTATGTGGCGTCGAAGGTGGGGGTGCCCATCGTGCCCGTCGGCATCGGCGGTTCGGAGCGAGCCCTCCGCAAGGGCGAGAAGCTCCCGCGGCCGGTGAAGATCACGGTTGTGTACGGCGCGCCGATGCTGCCGTCGCCGGCCTCGGACAGCGGCCGAACGTCGCGACGGGCCGTCCACGAGCTCACCTTGCGGCTCCGGGACGAGATCCAGCGCCTGTTCGACGAGGCCGAGGAGCTGGCCGGCGTCTAGCGACACCGGTCGAGGGTCCTGGAGTTGTCTGCCTTGGCGCCAGTATTCTCCCGGTGCCGACATCGTGGTGGCGGGCGAGGAGGGACATGAAGGCGACCAGCGGGAGTAGGCGGAGGGCGACCCTCGTGCTCGCCATGTTCGCGGCCGCAGCGCTCAGCCTCGTCGCCTTCCCTGCTCGGCCCGCCGGTGCACAGACTTCTTCCAGTACGACGAGCACCACCGCCGCCAGTTCGACGACTTCGTCGACCTCGGCGTCATCCACAACGTCGACGTCGACGTCCACGACATCCTCGACGTCGACGAGCTCCTCATCGACGAGCACCACGGCGAAGGCCACGACCACCACCACGACGCAGAGCTGCACCAACGACTACACGGCCGGCAAGGTGTCCCCGGGCCAGACCGTGCTGGGCACGCTCAACCTGGCCAACGGCTGCAAGTTCACGGGCGCGAACACGATCAAGGTCACGCTGAACGGCACCTCGATCCAGAAGAGCCCCGACGCCAACGGCGGCGTGTCGGTGACCGTCAAGATCAACTCACTGACGAGCGGCGAGCTGGGCGACCCGACGCCGGTGTCGCTCCACCAGGGCGTCAACACGGTCGTCGTGACCGGCCCGGCCCAGACGTCGAGCGGGTCGAGCGTCTCCTCGGCCACGATCACGGCCTCGTTCGACGTGGAGCCGGCGACGACGCCGGCGACGTCGGCTGTCGTCACGCCTGTGACGACGAGCAGCGGCTCGGGAAGCAGCGGATTGGCGCTCACCGGCGCCAACCTCCTGGCGCTGATCGCCTTCGCCCTCGTCACCATCGCCCTCGGCGCTCACGCCCTGGCCACCCGGTGGACGCTCGCAGCGGCCGGCGTGGTGCCGGGGTCGAAGTTCGAGTCCATCATGCTGACCGCGGCCTCGTACATCTGGGGTCCGCCGCCCGGGCGCCACGCCAAGAAGCGTGGACCCCGGGGTGTGATGCCGACGGTGCGGGACTGGATGTCGCGGGGGAGCTGAGCCCCCTAGCAACCGGTCTAGAAGAACTTCGGGCTGGCGAAGACGTCCATCACCAGCGGCTCGAAGTGCTCGAGCGGCTGGGTGTCGTAGTCAGGGTCGAAGGCGATCTGGTCCCAGTCGTCGGCGAACTGCGCGGCCAGGTCGAACCACGGCTCGCCCTTGTACCTGTCGCGTGCGTCCGGGTCGCCGCCGAAGTGGTGGTAGTAGTGCCGGCCCTGGAAGTCCTGGTGGTGCTTGATCATGTTGTAGACGTCGTCACGCACGTACGGCTTCAGCATCTCGGCGGCGATGGCGCCGTGGTTGGGCACGGAGACGACCTTGCCGATGTCGTGACAGAGCGACGCCACGACGACCTCCTTGTCGGCACCGGCACGCTCGGCCAACGTCGCCGTCTGCAGGCAGTGCGTCAGCTGATCGACGGCGAAGCCGTTCACGATCTCTGACAGCATCCGCAGCAGCTGCAGCACGGTCTCGCCCTGGTGCTTCTGGGCCTCGGCCGACTCGACACCGATCTGCATCCACTCTTCGGCCGTGGACTCGTCCATACGGGTGAACGTCTGCGTCATGGCGGACATTCTACGCCCGGCCCTCGGCGACCGATCCGAGTGCGTCGAGGACATCGCTGGCCTGGATGTCGCGATCGTCGGCCAGGCTCTCGGGCGAGAGCAGGTCACGGAGCTCGCGCGGGGGAGGGAAGTACTCCTCCTCGTGCGTGAGCGCCACCTCCTCGACGCCGTGGCGCGGCGCCAGACGGTCGATGACGGCCCGCACCAGTTCTTCGGGCGCCGACGCTCCGGCCGTGACGCCGACCACGCCGGCCAGGTCTTCCGGCAGCTCGTCGGGGCCGTTGATCCGCAGCACCCGCGGGCAGCCGACCGTGCGAGCGACCTTCTCGAGGGCGACCGTGTTCGAGGAGTTGACCGAGCCGATGACGACGACGGCGTCGGCCCGGCGGGCAATCTCGGTGAGGGCGTCCTGGCGGTTGGTGGTCGCGAAGCACAGGTCGCTGCGCCCGGGCATCCACAGCTCGGGGAACCGCTCTCGGGCGGCGTCGAGCACGCCCGCCCAGTCGTGCTGACTAAGGGTCGTTTGGGCGAGGAGCGCCACGGGCTGGCCGCTGTGGGGGAGGTCGGCCACGTCGTCCTCGGACTCGACGAGGTGGATGGCGTCGGGCGCCACCGCCATGGTCCCGACCGCCTCGTCGTGACCCTCGTGGCCCACGTAGATGATCGAGTACCCCTTGCCAGACCGCACCTTGACCTCGTGGTGCACCTTGGTCACCAGCGGGCATACGGCGTCGACGACCACGCCGCCGTGGGCGCGCGCCGCCTCCACGACCTCTGGCGCCGAGCCGTGGGCGCTGAGCATGAGGGGAGCGCCGGGCGGGACGTCAGCGATGTCGTCGACGAAGACGACGCCCAGGTCGCGGAAGCGGTCGACGACCAGCCGGTTGTGGACGATCTCGTGGTAGCAGTACACGGGGGGGTCGAACATGCGGACCATCCAGGCCAGCGCCTTGATGGCCATCTCCACGCCCGCACAGAACCCACGCGGCGCAGCCAGGAGGACCCGCTCGACGTCCATGCCCACAAGGCTAGGAGGGCACCGGGCCGTAGTCTTTCTGCATGTCCCTGCCCCGCGTCGTCACTGTCGCGCCCGGGTCGCCGGCGCAGCGGGCGGGCATCGAGCCCGGCGACGAGGTCGTCGCCCTCAACGGCCACCAGCCGCGTGACGTCATCCAGTGGCAGCTGCTCACCGACGACGCCGACCTCGACGTGGAGCTGCGGCGCGGCGGGCTCGGGCTCGACCTGTCGGTGGCCAAGGCGGCGGGGGAGCCGCTGGGCGTCGAGGTGCACTCGGCCGTGTTCGACCAGGTCCGCACGTGCGACAACCACTGCGAGTTCTGCTTCATCTACCAGCTGCCGCCGGGCCTGCGCCAGAGCCTCTACCTGAAGGACGACGACTACCGCCTGTCGTTCCTGTACGGGAACTTCACCACCCTCACCCGCTTCACCGAGCTCGACCTCGAGCGCGTCCTCACCGAGGGCCTGGGCCCCCTGTACGTCAGCATCCACGCCACCGATCCCGACGTCCGGACGCGGATGCTGCGCAACCGGCGAGGAGCGACCAGCCTCCGGTGGCTGCGGGCCCTGCTCGACCACGGTGTGGAGGTCCACGGCCAGGTCGTGGTGTGCCCGGGGATCAATGACGGCGCCGTGCTCGAGGACAGCCTCGCCGGCGTCCTCGACCAGTACCCGAGCCTGGCAACGCTGTGTGTCGTTCCTCTCGGGGTGAGCCGTTACACGACGGAGGCGGCCATGCGCCCGCACACCGTCGACGAGGCCACCGCCGTAGTCGACACGGTGGAGGAATGGCAGGAGATCTTCCGCGACGTCCTCGGCCGCCGTCTCGTCTTCGCCGCCGACGAGTACTACCTGCTGGCCGGCCGCCCGTTCCCGTCCGCCGATGCGTACGAAGGCTTCCCCCAGCACGAGAACGGTGTCGGCATGGCTCGCACGTTCGAGATGGAGCTCCTCGGGGAGAAGACCGAGCCCACCGGCCCCAACTCAGGCTTCTTCGCCTGGGTCGACGGCGCCCCCGCGGACGGCTACCGGGCCCCTCGTTCGAACAATCCGAGCGAGGAAGTGACACCGGATCGCACAATCGCTTCGGTTGTGGTGCTCACTGGTGAGTACGGGGCTCGGGTGCTGGGGCCGCTGCTGCAACACATGGGGCGTGACGACGTCCGGGTCCTCCCGGTGCGCAACGACTTCTTCGGCGGCAACATCGGCGTCACCGGCCTGCTCGTCGGCGAGGACATCGCTCGAGCCCTACACGACCAGCCCGCCGACGACCGCTACCTCCTGCCCGACGTGTGCCTCTCCAAGGGCGTCTTCCTCGACGGCACGGCGCCCGAAGACCTGCCGCGGCCGGTCGAGGTCGTCCCCACCGACGGAGTGGCGCTGCGCCGGGCCCTCGGGCTCTGACCATGGCCAAGCGGTCGACATGACGCCGCCCCTCGTCGCCGTGATCGGGCGGCCCAATGTCGGCAAGTCCACACTGGTGAACCGCATCGTGGGCCGGCGCGAGGCGATCGTCGAGGAGCAGCCGGGCGTCACCCGCGACCGCAAGGTCGTCGAGGCCGAATGGAACGGCCGCGACTTCCTCGTCGTCGACACGGGTGGGTGGCTGGCGACCGACGACGGCATCGACGCCCAGGTGAGCCGCCAGGCCGAGCGAGCAATCGCCGAGGCCGACGTCGTCCTCCTCGTCGTCGACGCCACCGTCGGAGTGACCGAAGAGGACGACCGGGTGGCCGGCCTGCTGCGCCGGGCAAACAAGGCCGTCCTCGTCGTGGCCAACAAGGTCGACGACGGCGGCCGGGAGGTCGACGCCTGGGCCTTCGCCGGCCTCGGTCTCGGCGATCCCTACCCGGTCAGCGCCCTGCACGGCCGCCAGACGGGGGACCTCCTCGACGCCGTCGTGGAACGCCTGCCCGGCAAGGAGGTCGACGACGACACGGCCGCACAGCCGGCGGAGCCGGACGTTCCCGCCGTCGCCATCGTCGGCCGCCCCAACGTCGGCAAGTCGACGTTGTTCAACAAGCTCATCGGCGACGACCGGTCCGTGGTCCACGACGTCCCGGGGACCACGCGCGACAGCATCGACACGGTCGTGGAGACCGATGAAGGTCCGATCCGCTTCGTCGACACCGCGGGCATGCGGCGCAAGAGCCGGATCGACGAGGGCCCCGAGTACTACTCGCTCGTGCGGGCCCTGCAGTCCATCGACCGAGCCGAGGCCGCCCTCCTCGTGATCGACGCCACCGAGGGCGTCACCCATCAGGACCAGCGGTTGGCCGAGCGGGTCGACGCCGCCGGGAGCCCGGTCGTCATCGTCCTCAACAAGTGGGAGACGCTCGACGCCGAACGCCGAGAACACGTCATGGCCGACGTCGGGCGGCGCCTGGAATTCCTCGGCTACGCCCCCGTCCTCAAGATCAGCGCCCTCACCGGCAAGGGCGTGCACAAGCTCATCCCCGCGCTCGGCCAGGCCATTGACGCCTACCACCGCCGCGTGCCGACGGGTGAGCTCAACCAGGTCGTCCAGGCCGCCCAAGGCGCGCACCCCGCGCCCGGCGGCGCCCGGGTCCTCTACGCCACCCAGGGGGCGGCCGACCCGCCGACGTTCACACTCTTCGCCAGCCGCCCGCTTCCTCCGACCTATCTGCGCTATCTCGAGCGCAAGATCCGCGAGCACTTCGAGTTCGGGCCGACACCACTCAAGCTTCGAGTCCGCCGCCGGGCGGGCTGAGGCCCGTACCCACCAACTCTCGTACGATTCCGTCCACATGGTCAGGCCTGTCCTCGTCCCCGTCGCGGTCGGCTGCCTGGTCGCGGCCGTCATCTGGGGGCGCTCGGCCATGCACCTCAACCGGGCCTGGCGCCGCATCGTGGAGGGGGCGGCGGGGTCGGTCAGCGCCGACCTGGCCCGCTCGACGTACCGCAAGGAACTGCACACCACCTTGCTGTACTCGCTGGCGGCCGTCGCACTGGCGATCGCATCGGTCTCCAACAGTGTCTTCTTCGACATTCCGGCCCTTCTGCTGTTCATTCCCGTTGTCCTGACCCTCGTCTACGGCCACCGCTTCCAGGACGAGGCCCGCATGGCCGAGGAGCGCACCAAGCTCGAACGGCGGGCCGAGGAGGTGCTGGCCCAGACCGAGCTGGCGCCGCGACGGTGGGCGGCCCGCCTGGCGCCCGAGGAGCTCCCCGTCTTCGAGGGGTACGAGGTCGGCCACGTCTACGAGGCGGGTACGGGCCTGATGGCCGGCGACTTCTACGACTTCTTCCCGGTCGGCCCCCGCCGCTTGGCCGCCGTGATCGGCGACGTGTCAGGCCACGGCATCGAGCCGTCGATCACCGCCTTCCAGGTGAAGTATCTGCTGCGCGTGTTCCTGCGCCAGTTCCGCGACCCGGCCCAGGCCCTCGAGGAGCTCAACGCCACTCTCTCGACTCAGGGCCGCGCCGAGGAGTTCGTCTCGCTGTGCATCGTCGTGTTCGACCGCCTCGCCAACACGCTGCGCCACGCGTCGGCGGGGCATCCGGCCGCGTGGCTGTGGCACGACGGCGAGGTGCGACCGCTGCGGGCCACCGGACCGCTGCTCACCCTCGACCCCAGGGCCAACTACATCAGCCGGGAGATCGAGCTGGCATCGGGCGACCTCGTGCTCATGTACACCGACGGCCTGGCCGAGGCCCGTGCAGGCGAGCAGCTGTTCGGAGAGGACCGCATTGCCGCCACCGTGCGTCGCGACCCCGGCATCGAGGCCGAGGTGCTGACCAAGAGCCTCCTGCAGGCGGCCCGGGAGTTCTCCAGCGGACCGCTGCGCGACGACGTCGCCATCCTCGCCATCCGCCGGACATAGGTGGACGTCGGCAACGCCCGGGACCGGGCACTGCGGGGCAACCTCGAACGTCAGCGCGAGAAGCTGGCCAGCCAGAACAAGCTCTTCGTCCGCGACCGCCTGGCCCTGCTGCTCGACGAGGGCTCGTGGGCCGAGGACGCCCTCCTCGCCAACGCCATGGCCGGCGACCTGCCTGCCGACGGCGTGGTCACGGGCGTGGGCCGCGTGGACGGCCGCCCCGTGTGCGTCATGGCCAACGACCCAACCGTCAAGGCCGGCTCGTGGGGCGCGCGCACGGTCGAGAAGATCGTGCGTCTCACCGAGTACGCCCTGCGTCACGAGGTGCCGGTGTTCTGGCTGGTCGACTCCGCCGGCGCCCGCATCACCGACCAGGTCGAGCTCTTCCCCGGCCGGCGCGGGGCGGGCCGCATCTTCTACAACCAGGTCCGCCTCTCGGGGAAGGTGCCCCAGATCTGCTGCCTGTTCGGTCCGTCGGCGGCGGGCGGCGCCTACATCCCGTCGTTCTGCGACGTGGTGATCATGGTCGAGGGCAACGCCTCCATGTACCTCGGCTCCCCGCGGATGGCCGAGATGGTCATCGGCGAGAAGACGACGCTGGAGGAGATGGGCGGGGCGCGCATGCACGCCACCGTCTCGGGCTCGGGCGACAACCTGGCCACCGACGACGCCGATGCACTTGCTCAGGCCAAGCGTTACTTCTCCTACCTGCCGCAGTCGTGGCGGGCCGAGCCGTCGCCCACCGAGCCGGGCAAGCCGGCCACCGCGCTCGACGCGTCGATCATCCCCGAGTCCGAGCGCCGCGGCTACGACATGCACAAGGTGGTCGACGCCCTGGTCGACGAGGGCACCTTCTTCGAGATCAAGCCGCTGTTCGCCAAGGAGCTGATCGTCGGGTTCGCCCGGCTGGCCGGACGGTCGGTCGGCGTCGTCGCCAACAACCCGGCCCAGAAGGGCGGCGTGCTGTTCGTCGACTCGGCCGACAAGGCGGCCCGCTTCATCTGGTGCTGCGACGCCTTCAACATCCCGCTCGTCTTCCTCGCCGATGTCCCGGGGTTCATGGTCGGCACCCAGGTCGAGCGCCAGGGCATCATCCGCCACGGGGCCAAGATGATCACGGCCGTCTCCGAGGCAACCGTCCCCAAGGTCTCGGTGATCGTGCGCAAGGCCTACGGCGCCGGCCTCTACGCCATGGCCGGCCCCGCCTTCGAGCCCGACGCCACCATCGCCCTGCCGACGGCGAAGATCGCGGTGATGGGCCCGGAGGCGGCGGTGAACGCCGTGTACGCCAACAAGATCGCCGAGATCGACGACATCGATGAGCGAGAGCGGTTCGTGGCCGAACGCCGGATCGAGTACGAGCAGGACGTCGACCTCCTGCGCCTGGCGTCAGAGCTCGTCATCGACGCCGTCGTCGAGCCCGAGGACCTCCGAGACGAGCTCGTCAACCGCCTCGCCATGGCCAGCACCAAGGACAGGACGTTCAGCGACCGCCGCCACGGCGTGCCGCCCGTGTAGGCCCGGTACATGGAAGCCGTCGACATACGCGAGGTCGGCCCCCGCGACGGGCTCCAGGCCGAGGCACCGATCGACGTGGACGACCGTGTCCGGCTCATCGAGGCCTTGCTCGCCGCCGGCGTCCGTCATGTCGAGGCCGCCTCGTTCGTCTCGCCGAAGGCCGTCCCGTCGATGGCCGGTGCCGCCGAGGTGATGGCACGCGTGCAACGCTCGGCCGACGTCCGCTTCGCGGCGCTGGTTCCCAACCGCAAGGGTGCCGAGCTGGCCCTGGAGGCGGGCGTCGACGAGCTCACCGTCACCATCTCGGCGTCGGAGACCTACAACCAGCGCAACGTGAAGATGTCGGTGGCGGAGTCGCTCACCCAGATCGAGCGCATCTGCGCGCTCGCTGGCGGCGTGGGCGTACCCGTCGACGCCATCGTCTCGTGCGCCTTCGGCTCGCCGTACGAGGGCGACATCACGCCCGAGACCGTCGCCGCCCTGGGCGGACGCCTGCTCGACGGCGGTGCGACCCGGGTGACCTACGCCGACACGACCGGGATGGCCACGCCCCCGTCGATCACCGCTCTCGGCCAGGCCGGCGGGGGAATCGACGGTCTCCACCTCCACGACAGCCGCGGGACGGCGCTGGTCAACGCCTACGCCGCCCTCGGCCTCGGCGTGCGCCGCTTCGACACGTCTGTCGGTGGCCTGGGCGGGTCGCCGTTCGCCGAGGGTGCCGCCGGCAACCTGGCCACCGAAGAGCTCGTCTACCTCCTCGACGACTTGGGGTACTCGACGGGCATCGACCTCGCCGAGCTGCTGGACGCGAGTGCGCTCGTCGCCACCATGGTCGGCCACCCCGTCGTCAGCCGCCTCGCGGCGGCAGGAGCGCGTCACTAGTGCCCTGGTGCGAGGACTGCTCGAAGTTCTGGACACCGACGTCCATGAACCGCGACGGCACGTGCCCGACGTGCGGCCGCCAGATCGGCGAGCCCGCCAAGGTGCCGTGGCACTTCAAGCTGCTCGTCATCGCGACCGTCCTGTACCTGGGCTTCCGGGCCTGGCAGGGATTCGTGCTGGCCGAGGAGCACGGCGTGCTCGTGTACGTGCTCGCCGCGCTCGCCGTCCTGGGCGTCGGTGCTTGGGGTCTGGTGCGTCGGCGGCAGCGATCGGGGGCGGCGTGAAGGAACGTCACTTCGCTGGGGCGAATCTGTAGCAGTGCGGAAGCTGCTGGTGTCGATCGGCGCCGTCGCACTCCTGGCGCTGGGCGTCGGCCCGGCGCTGGCCAACGACCCCACGTACCCGATCACGTCGGCCACCGACTGGACCACGGGGCCGCAGCACGACTACCGGAACGGCAACAGGGGAGGGCAGTACACGTTCCAGGCCGGGATGTCATCGGGCCCGGTCGACCGGGCGCTGACGAGGTGGCCCGAGCACTACAACCCGGCGTCGCTGTTCCAGAACCTGGCGGCCGAGTCACAGGCGGCCACCGACGCGACGTTCCACGCCCACCCCGATCTTCCCTACGACGACGTGGGCGACGCCGGCAGCCCCGATTTCATGCCCGACTGGAACCACGACGGCGTCTATGGCGATCCCCAGGACTTCGACGCCGACACCGACGCCGTGATGGATACGGCGCCGTTCCGGTACCCGTGCCCGCAGTTGGACGGCACCGTCCTCTACGAGACGACCGACGGGACGTGCAAGCCGGCGACTGACTCGACGGCGACCTTCAAGCTGGGCGAGGCGCGCGAGGCGAAGATCGTCGACGCCCGCGGCTACATCCTGGACGCCACGTTGTGGCTTCCGGGCGAGACGCAGACCATGCCGTCATCGGGCCCGTTCCCGGGCATCGTGTTCGGCGACGGTTTCGACAGCCGCCAGGACAGCTACTACTGGTTCGCCATGCGCATGGCCCGGGCCGGGTACATCGTGCTCACCTACGACCCCGCAGGCC
>CADDZP010000079.1 GCA_902812475.1 Actinomycetota bacterium
GCCCGTCCCAGCCGCTGGGTGCCGACGCCGTGCTGGACGAGCCGGCCCGTCGCCAGTACCGAGCGAGGCTGGCCGAGCTCGACACCGATCTGGCCGAAGCGGATGCCAACCACGACCTGGGCCGCGTCGCCGCCATCAAGGCCGAACGCGACGCCATCGCCCACGAGCTGGCCGCGGCCCTCGGGCTCGGGGGACGGGCGCGCACACTGGGCGATCCGGGTGAGCGGGCCCGGAAGGCGGTCTCCGCACGCATCCGCGACGCCGTCGACCGGCTCGCAGACGTCCATCCCGTGCTCGGCCGCCACCTCCAGGCGACCGTGCGCACGGGAACCCTCTGCAGCTATGCGCCGGACCCGAAGATCGTCTGGCGTGTGACCGACGCCACGGCCCGCTAGATGCCATCTGGCGTCGATCTGGCGCCTAGAGGGTGAGGGCGGGGGCCCTCACCGACAAGGAGGAGCACGATGGCGATCGACGAAGCCAAGCTGGAGCAGTTCATGGGCAAGGTGGTCACCGAGATGGGGGCGGGCTTGGGGATGGCCCTCCACCGCCTCGGCGACGAGCTGGGGATCTGGAAGGCGATGGCGGGAGCGGGTCCGCTCACACCGGCGGAGGTGGCCGAGCGGACGGGCTGCCACGAGCGCTACATCCGGGAGTGGCTGGCGGCCGAAGCGACCGGCGGCTACGTCGAGTACGACGCCGGGACGGGGACGTTCACGCTCAGCGACGAGGTCGCCTTCGCCATGGCCGACGAGGACAGCCCTGTCTTCGTCGGGGGCAGCTTCCAGGTGGCGGCGTCGATCTGGGACTCGCTGCCCAAGCTGCGCCGGGCCTTCACCACCGGCGACGGTGTGGCGTGGGCCGACCACTCGCACGATCTGTTCGAGGGTGTCGAGCGCTTCTTCCGCCCCGGCTACAACGCCAACCTGCTCCCGGCGTGGCTCCCTGCGCTCGACGGCGTGGTCGACAAGCTCGAGCGGGGTGCCCGGGTGGCCGACGTGGGGTGCGGGCACGGCGCCTCGACGATCATCATGGCCCAGGCCTTTCCGAATTCGACGTTCACCGGCTTCGATGCCCACGACGCTTCGATCCTGGCCGCCCGCAAGCGGGCCGCCGACGCAGGCGTGGCCGACCGGGTCACCTTCGAAGTGGCCAGGGCTCAGGACTACCCGGGCACCGGCTACGACCTGGTGTGCATCTTCGATGCCCTGCACGACATGGGCGACCCGGACAACGCCGCCGGCCACATCCGTGCGACGCTGGCCGACGACGGCACGTGGCTCCTGGTCGAGCCGCAGTGCGCGGGGTCGCTCGAGGCGAGCCTGCCCAACCCCGTGGCCCGGGTCTTCTACGCCAGCTCGGTGTTGATCTGCCTGCCCGCCTCGCTGGCCGACGAGGGACGCCGCGGCCTCGGCAACCAGGTCGCCGACACCGACTGGCAGGCGATCCTCGGCGAAGCGGGCTTCACGCGCGTCCGGCGGGCCACCGAGACGCCGTTCAATCGGGTCTTCGAAGTTCGACCCTGAGAGGAGCACCATGCTCAGCACCGAGCTCCAAGCGGTGACCGAGCCGGGTCGGCGGTTCATCGAAGCGTGCGAGCGGGCAGGCGAGGTGTTCGCCGGACGCGCCGCGGACGTCGACGCCAAGGGCGTCTTGCCCGTGGAGAACGTCGAGGAGCATGGAGCCGGTCTGCCCGTCGCCGCCTGAAGCCGTGAAGGCCCAACGAGGCGACGGCGCGCGGTCGAGCTAGCTGGCGAGGAGGTCGGTCAGTCTTCCGTCCGCTCCAAACAAGTTGGCCCGCCATTCGGCGATCAGCTGCGTGGTGTCTCGGTCGTTCGGATGGAAATTCCGCTGGTGGTACTGGAAGAGCTGGGCGACGGTGCGCCGGCTCGTGAACGGCGAGTGCAGCAGCCGCCCGAACCCGCGGAGGACGCGGAACGGGTGACGCCGGGCGTCCGGGTCCCTGGCCAGGGAGATCAGCGTCCAGATCCCCGTCTCGAAGATGAAGTTGGCGTGCACGACCCACATGGCGGCCTTGCGCATGCGTTCGCTGCCGCCGACGGCCCGGTACACGTCGAAGGCGACGGCCTTGTGTTCGGACTCCTCGAGGGCGTGCCACATCAGCAGGTAACGGACGCCGTCGTGGCCGATCTCGTCACGCGCCTCCGGGTTGCCCAGCAGTGTTTCGGCCAGTGTCGCCGTGTAGTGCTCGAGGGCGGCGGTGACCGCGAGGTTGAACTTCCGGCTCTGGAGGCGTTCCCGGAAGCGGAGAGTCTTGCGCACGTAGGTGCCGATCGCCCGGGTGGGGTAGCCCAGATCGGCAAGGCGCTCGTTGAGCACACGGTGCTCGCGCCCGTGCATCGACTCCTGTCCGATGAAGCCCTCGACGTCTTCACGGAGCTTGGGGTCATCGATGCGGTGTCGCATCGCCTCTACCGAGCGGACGAAGAAGTCCTCGCCGTCGGGGAAGACCGAGGAGAGGGCCATGAGCACGTGACTGCCCACGATGTCGCCGTCGGCGGCGAAGTGCTTGGGAAGATCGTCGAGCCAGCTGCCGAACTCCATGGGCCGGGTCGGTACGGATCGAGTGGGAGATTGCGTCGCAGCCATGTTTGAAATCTCCCCGCCACCGGGTCCCAGAAAACCGAGGCCGTGGGACGGACTGCCTCTCTACGTGTCGAAGGCCGCCGCGGCCCGCTCGTAGCGGCCCCTGCCCCGCCGCTTTGCTGTGTACATCGCTCTGTCGGCGTCGGCGATCACCTTCGCCGCCGTCAGACCGGGCGTGCAGAAGGCAATGCCGATGCTGATGCCGGCGCCGAGGCGCCGTCCCGCAATCGAAAAAGGCTCCCGGAGCGCGTCCAAGATGCGGTTGGCGACATCAATTGCGTCGGCTTCGCTCCCCGCATCCTCGATGAGGAGCGCGAACTCATCGCCTCCGAGTCTTGCGAGGGTGTCCGCGCCGCGCACGCATTGGAGCAGCCTCTCCGTCACCGCCACGAGCAGGTTGTCTCCACCGGCGTGGCCGACGGTGTCGTTCACAGTCTTGAAGTTGTCGAGATCCATGTACAGGAGAGCGATCCGCCCTGCCGCGCGCCCGGCGCGGGCGACCGCGTGCTCGACGCGGTCGACAAAGAGGGTCTTGTTGGCGAGGCCGGTCAGCGGGTCATGGAACGCCTGGTGGTGGAGCTCCTGCTCCAGCCGCCTGCGCTCGGACACATCGCGGAAGCTCCACACCCGGCCGACGATTCGACCGTTCACGCGCTGAGGCTTCGAGCTCGAAGACGCGGCCGTCTTTGAACTCCAGGATGTCGAAGCTCTCGGCGGCGGGCGTGGCATACAGCTCATGCACCTTGGCGAGGAAGCTGTCGGGGTCTGCGAGTTGGTCCAGGACGAAACCCAGCGCCTTGTCGTCGTCCTTGGCGCTGAGTACGTCATCGGGAATGCGCCACATGCGGGCGAACTGCGCGTTGAACAACCGAATCCGGCCGATGTCGTCGACGACCAAAAGGCCGTCCGCAGTCGCCTCGATTGTGGCGCTCAACAGGGCGAGCGCTTCATGTACGTCTCCGAGCTGGCCAACGAAGCTCCCGTCCGCCGAACCGACGCCTGCGGCGTCGTCCAACCGTCGGAGAACCTCGAACTGTTCAGCCATTCCAACCCGCCCGACGCCGCTGGGAGCGACCGCACCAAGTATGCCCTGTTCGCGGCTTGCGTCGTCCTCCGACGAGGGAATCATGAGGGCGGGGCGACGAGACCCGGGCCGGCACTGCTCGTGACCGGCGACGCTTGGCTGAGCGTGCGGCTGATCTGCCGCGCTGAGACGGGACGCTGGAAGTAGAACCCCTGGCCCCGGAGACAGCCCAGAGCCCGCAGCTCGTCGAGTTGCCGCTCGGTCTCGATCCCCTCGGCCGTTACCGTCAGGTCCAGTGAGCGGGCGAGCACCATCACCGACCGAGCGATTGCGACGTCGGAGGGATTGGCGTCCATGCCCGCCACGAACGACCGGTCCAGCTTGAGGCTGGTGATCGGCAGGTCTCGGAGGTGGCTCAGGCTGGAGTAGCCGACGCCGAAGTCGTCGATCGAAAGTTGGACACCGAGTGCCTGAAGCTCGCGAACGGTGTGCACCGTCGCGTCGACATCGCCCATGAAGACGGTCTCGGTGATCTCGAGCACCAGTGCCCGAGGATCAAGGCCGGCCTCGTTCAGCGCGTCGGTCACCTCCGCCACGAAACGGGCGCCGCGCTCGAACTGGTGTCCGGAAACGTTGACCGATACCTGAGGTGGCGCGTCGGGCCCGTAGCGGCGATGCCAACGGACGGTCTGGGCGCACGCCTCTCGCAGCACCCACCGGCCCAACGGCACGATCAGGCCGGTTTCCTCGGCGAGCGGGATGAACGCGTCGGGGGCCAGCCGCCCCAAGGTGGGGTGGTTCCAGCGCACGAGCGCCTCGACGCCCACGAGGCGGCCTGTCTCGAGCTCGACCTCGGGCTGGTACAGCAGCACGAGCTGATCTCCCTCGATGGCGGCCCGGAGTTCCACCTCGAGGTCGAGTCGGTGTCGAGCACGCTCGGCGAGGTCGTTCTCGAAGATCGCCCACGTCGAGCGCCCGTGGTCCTTGGCCTGGTACATCGCGAGGTCGGCGTCCCGCAGAATGTCGCTTTCGCTGTCGGCGCCGTCGCTGAGCGCGACGCCGATGCTCACGCCGACCGTCGTTTGGTGGCCGCTCACGACGAACGGCCGCTCCACCTCGGCGAGGATCCGCTCGCACGCCCGAATGGCGTCCGCCGGCTCGCCGACGCGTTCCATGAGCACGGTGAACTCATCCCCGCCCATCCGGGCGATGTTGTCCTCGGGTCTCAAGCAGTGCTCGAGGCGCCCGACGACGGCGATCAAGAGGTCGTCGCCCACGTCGTGACCGAGGCTGTCGTTGACCACCTTGAAGCGGTCGAGGTCGAGAAACAGGACAGCCAAGCGTTCGCCATGGCGGCGCGCTCGCGCCAGTGCGCTCTGAAGACGCTCACCAAAGGCAACGCGATTGGGCAGCCCGGTGAGAGCGTCGTGGTAGGCCTGGTGCGCCAGCTCCTCCTGGTAGCGACGCCGGGCCGCCTCGCGCTTGTAGGTCAGGACGGCGATCACGGCGGCGGTGAGCGCCAGGAGGGCAAGCAGCGCGAACTGGATCTTGAGATGCCCCGAGCGGATCGGGCCGAAGAACTCGTCGGCCTGCTGGAGGGTCAGGACAGCCCATCCGCCGATGCCGACCGGCGCATACGACACGACGCGGCTGTTGGCACCGTGGCCGAAGCGCGCGAACCCCGAGCGGCCCTGCGCCACGGCCGCGAGTCCCGGGTTCGGCGGCAGCGTCGTCCCGATATCCGCGGCGCGGCTGGCGGCGACGACCGTGCCGGTGGAATCGACGACGTACGCCTCGCCGGTCTTCCCGTAGTGGAGACGCTGGGCATAGGTCTGCAGAGGCGTGCGGTCAGCACGGAAATAGCTGATCAGCACCGCCTGCGCGGTGCCGCCCACCATGACGGGCACGCCCATTCCGACGACGGGTACCGATCCGACGTGCATCACCGAGGACAACCCCGGCTGGTTGTGGAGGAGCCCTTCGATCAGCGGGCCGTAGCCGGGGTCGTTGGCAGCCGGCAAGCCTGCCGGGTCGACGGCGTACGCGCTGATGGGCTGGCGGTTCATGGCCACAAGGGCTGCGCCGTAGTTGAGGACGGCGGACTTCGTGACATAGCCCTGCAGCCGCACGACGTCGCTGGGATCGCCGGGCCTCAGCGACCAGTGACCCGAGGAGGCGAAGCCGAGCTCCTCCTGGAAGGCGAACAGTGCGTACTGGTCGGTCAGGCCGCCGAGCGTTTTCTGCAGCGTTTCACGGTCGCTCTGATGCAAAGCCTCCGACTTGGCATTTGCGCGTGACGTCAGCTGGAGGCCAGTCGCCCCTGTGGCGAGCACGAGCGCGATGCTCAAACCGAGAGGAAGCAGTCGTCGAAGTCGTCCCATGGTGGCCCCTTGGGACTAGGCATCGGCCGGTATGCCCGAGTTCTTGAGACGGTGCGCTGCGCCCGGGTGGTCAGTCGTCCGCAGTGCGGTGCATCGGGCTGGCCGCCCACACGTTCGCGAACGGCACCCCAGCGGTCCGGTAGACCCGGCGAACGTCCTCGGCATTGGCGGCCTCATAGACGCACACGCAGCGCGACCCGTCACTTGCGATGTAGGAGCTGAGCCAGGTGACGTCGTACACCGGCAGGCAGGGCGAGACCTTGTCAGCGACCGGGCTGCCTTGACTCAAGTCGATGGGAGGCTCGAACCGCTCTTCAACCATGATCACGGGCACGGGGCAACCTCCTCGTCACCTGCCGGGCGCCATCGTGAGGCGCTCGGCCCGGAGCCGCAATGCTTGCACGTGAGCGGGGAGCTCACCCGAACTGGGCACGCGGGCGAGATGCGAACTGGCGTCTTCGCCGTCGCCTCGCACGGCGGCGATACACGCGAGAAGCGCATGAGCGCGTGCGACCTCGAACGGGCGATCGACATCGGCCGCAACCGTGGCGGCCGATGCGGCCCGATCGGCGGCCCGGTCGAGTCGGCCGTTGCGGAAGAGAGATTCGGCCGCAGCGCCGAGCAGGTCGGGAACGAGGAAGCTGGCGTCGATCTGTGTGAGGCGGGCGATGGCGTCGTCCAGCCGCTCGTCTCCGTCTGTCTCGCCTTGGGCGATCTCACCCACGGCGACCACCCCATCGGCGTAGGGCCGTTCGCTGCCCTCGCCCAGCTTCTCGGCCAGAGCCGTCAAGCGTGCTGAGGCCCGGCTCGCGGCGTCGATGTCGCCGAGTTCCAACTCGAGGAGAGCGAGGCGGGCGTTGCACTCGAAGGCAATCCAGTGGTCGGTGCTCACCTTCGCCAACCCGATCGCCGCTCTTAGCGCCTCGCGCGCGCCGTTGGCGTTTCCTCGCCAGATCTCGACGAGCCCTCGCCCCCACTGGTACTGGACGGAGTGCTCGACGAGCGTGTCAAGTGATCGCAGCTCGTCGTAGAGGCGGGCGGTACGTGGCATGTCGAGCTCGATGTACGCCATGCACCGCACCCCTTCGAGTAGTGGCTCGGGGTTCGGAGCACTGCTGCGCTCGATGAGCGCCACGGCACGTTCCATCAGCGCCCGAGCCCGCGGGATGTCGCCCAAACCCCAGTGGTAGGCGCGCGCGAGGAGGCTCAGTGCGACTGTGAGGTCGGCGTCGAGCCCGAGTCGCTCCGCTTGGGCGCACAGTTGGGAGAGCTCGCTGCGCAACTCGCCCGGGTCGGACAAGCGAATGCCCGGATGGAGGAGGACATGGATGAGCTCGATGTCGGCGTGGACCCGGGCCCGAGGCTCGAGCCGCTGCGCGTGGGACCGGCCAACGGCCACGATCTCCTCGGCCTCGTCGTAGGCGAGAAGACGGACGCAGCGGCGCGCCGCACGGACGCACGCGGTGACACAAGTCAGCGACTCGCCACCGGCGTCGGCGTGGCGAGCGGTGTCGGCCGCCAGGTCGTCGCCGGGATCGGGCTCGGCAGCAAGGACGGTGGCGATTGCCGCGTGGAGCATCACCCGCCGAGAGGTCGACAACCTCGAGTAGGCGACGGTCCGGACCAGGTCGTGGACGAAGTCCACGTCGCCGTTGTCGTCGGCGCGGAGCACGCCATGGCGCTCGAGCTCGCCAAGGGCGGCGTAGAGCTCCTTCGCATCGGCGTCGCCGACAGCCGCAAGGATGCGAGGCGGAACACCCCGCCCGTAGGCGGCCACCCAGGGCACGAGGGCGACAGCACGTTCGTCGAGCCGAGCGAGCCGGTCGCCAATGAGCGCGTCGAGCCGACTTGACAGCGGTTCGTCACCCCGCGCCAGCGCCCTCGCCATCTCCACCGCGAAGAGCGGGTTGCCGTGCGTCGCTTCAGCAATGCGTGCCGAGTCGAGGCCGGGTGCGATGCGCTCCGTGAGAGCGCCGATCGTCAGGCCCGTCAGCGGGCCGATGGCAAGCTCGTACAGGGCGCCGTCGCGGCGGAGCGCTTCCATCGCCCGCCGGCAGGCGCTGTTGTCGTCGAGCTCGGGGCCTCGTGCGGTGGCCACGAACGCCACGTCGGCCCCCGCCAGGTGGCGCACCACATGATGCAGCAGTGCCACCGACGCCTCATCGAGCCAGTGCACGTCATCCAGCAGGACGGCGACGGGTCGCGCTGCCGTCCCGATCGATACAGGGCGAGCATTAGCAGCCACCACAGCCGCTCGCGAAGAGGGTCGGCCGCGACGGCGGATTCGAGCGATGCAACGGCGGAGGCGTGGCGCCCGGCCGCCACCTCCGCCTCCAGTTGCAGCTCGACAGCGAGCCCTCGCAGCTCGGCGAGCCTGTGTACCTCGGACTGAGCGAACTGCTCGTAGGCCACGTCGGCGAGGGGGTCGCCGTGCCACAACGCCAGGGCCGCCGACGTCGCCTCTCGCACGGCGTCGATGTCGCCCGCATCACGCGCCGCTCTCGCTCGTTCGAGGCAGGTCTCCAACTCGTCGACATCGACGATGATGTCGTCACCAGCGGCGTAGCCAGAGCCCACCGTTCGCACCGCCTCAGCACCGAGGGCACGGCGCAGCTGGGAGACGTAGTTCTGCAGGACCCCCGGAGCGGTCGTCGGCGGATCGTCACCCCACAGGTCGTCGATCAGGCGGTCCCGACCGAGCGCCTCCCCCCGATGGATGAGCAAGTCGATCAGCAACGCCCGCTGCTTGGGGCTGGTCGGCTCGCTCCGGCGGCCGTCGCGCGTCACTTCGAGCGGACCGAGCAGAGCCGCACGAACGCCGACGCCCGACACGACGCCACGGTAGGCGTGAAGTCGGACTGAAGCGATCCTCCAGCACGGAGTGCGACGGTGACCCCGTAACCCCACCGAACAGGAGGATGCAAATGGCCGGTGTAGAGAAGAGGAATTTCACCGCCCCTGACGAGACCCGCACGCCCGAGAAGACGACCGTCGAGATTGTGAACGTCGCCGGCGGCCAGATCGGTCGATACACCTTCCAGCCCGGCTGGAGGTGGTCAGAGTGCATCAAGCCGGTCGCCGCGACCGACAGCTGCCAGGTCGACCACGTCGGATACGTGGTCTCAGGCCGGCTGCATGTCGTCCATGAGGACGGGAGCGAGACCGACATGCGGGCGGGCGACGTCCATCGCATCGCCCCCGGACACGACGCCTGGGTCGTGGGCGACGAGTCGACCGTCACGGTCGAGTTCCAGGGCGCGGCCAACTACGCGAAGGCGAACTGAGGAGGACAGATGACCCTCACCGACGCTCCCGTCGACAACGGGATCAACCTGCAAGCTCTGATGGACGCCCGAGGGGCGCTCGGCGACGATCCGACCCTCGGTCACTTCGTATGGCGGGCCAGCTCCCGGTGGGAGAACGGCACCCACAGCTTCTCGACCGTCGAGAAGTTCAGCGGCCTCGGAGGCGAGCAGTCCCACCGCACGCCGTTCGGCTACGACATCGACCACCCCGAGTGCTTCGCCTCTGAGGACCATGGCGCGACGCCCGTGGAGCTGATCCTCGTCGGTCTGGCCGGTTGCCTGACCGCCGGGATCGCGTCCGTCGCCGCCATGCGCGGTATCCGGCTCCGCTCGGTGACGGCGACGCTCGAAGGCGACATGGATCTGGCGGGCGTCCTCGGCATCGATCCCGGGGTGCGCAACGGCTTCCATTCCGTGGCGGTGCACTACAAGGTGGACGCCGACGCGACTGCCGAGGACGTCGAGGCCCTTGTCGCCCAGGCGCAGAAGCGGTCGGCGGTCTACGACGTCATCGCCAACCCCACGAACGTCGTCGTCGACGTCAACCGCTGAGCCCCGTGCGCACGGCGACCGTCATCATCGGTGCGGGCCACGCCGGCCTGGCGATGAGCTGCCGCCTCGCCGAGCTCGGGATCGACCATGTCGTGCTCGAGCGCGGCGAGGTGGCGAACAGCTGGCGGACAGAGCGCTGGCCGAGCCTCCGCCTCCTGACCCCCAACTGGCAGACCAAGCTTCCATCGTTCCCCTATGACGGCGCCGATCCCGACGGGTTCATGTCGGCCGGCGCGCTCGCCGGTCTCATCCGCCGGTACGCCGGTGCAATCGGTGCGCCGGTCCGGACCCATACGACCGTCCGGGCCGTGGGCTTCCACGACGACGGGTACGCCGTAACGACCGAGCAGGGGACGTGGACGGCGCCGACCGTCGTCGTCGCCACTGGCGCCTGCAATCTGCCAAATGTGCCGCCGTACGCCGACGCTGTACCGGCGTCGGTGAGCTCGATCACGCCGATGGACTATCGGGGCGCAGACGACTTGCCGGAGGGGGCCGCGTTGATCGTCGGCGCTGGCGCCACCGCCGTGCAGCTCGCCGACGAGATCCACCGCTCGGGCCGCGCGGTCACGCTGTCGGTGGGCGAGCATGTCCGCCTTCCCCGCACCTATCGAGGATGCGACATCTTCTCGTGGATGGAATCAGCCGGCGTCCTCGACGAACGCTTCGACGAGGTCGACGACATCGTGCGGGCCCGGCATGTTTCGTCGCCACAGCTGCTCGGTTCGCCGGACGGGCGAGCCGTCGACCTCGACGCGTTGACCGATCTCGGCGTACGGCTCGTCGGCCGCCTCGCCGGCATCGCGGACGGGCGCGCCCGCTTCTCTGGCTCGCTCGCCAACGTCTGCGCCCTCGCCGACCTCAAGATGCACCGCCTGCTGAACAGGCTCGACGAGTGGGCAGGGAGCGCGGGACAGGAGCGGCCCGAGCGGACGCGCCTCCCACGCGACCCCGCTTTGGAGCTCGACCTCACGAACGGCGAGATCCACACGGTTGTGTGGGCGACCGGCTTCAGGCCGGACTACTCCTGGCTCGACCTCCCCGTGCTCGACCGGTGTGGCCGCATCCGCCACGACGGCGGCGTGGTCACCGGCGTCCGCGGCCTCTACGTCCTCGGGCTGCCGCTCCTACGTCGACGGCGTTCAACGTTCATCAGCGGGGCGGTGAGCGACACCAGAGACATCGCGTCGCTGATCTGGCGGGACCTCTCCCGCCGCGATTGCGCGCTCACGGCTGTGCGATAGGGCGTGGTTCAGGACTCTGGCGCAACACCAACCGGTCAGGTGCCCGTCCAGGTGGGCGGCCGCTTCTCGAGAAACGCCGACATGCCTTCACGCCTGGCGTCGCGAACCGAGCGCTCTCGTCCGCGACAGCGAGGTCGCATGCCGCCCACCAGCTGGCAACCAGCGGCCGTCGCCACGCCGTGGACCTTGGCGATGACCGGCTGGGGGATGGACTGGATCGTCTCCATGAGCTCGGTGCAGACGTCGAATATCCGCCGGTAGTACGCGACGTCCCGCCCGACCATTTCGCCGAGGTCGTGACCGGCGGAGAAGCAGGAGCCCGCCCCGCTGATCACGACCGTCCGACCGGCGGCCCGAGGGCAGTGATGAGCTCACCCATCACGTCGAGCGAGAGCGCATTTCGGCGCTCGGGTCGATTGAGGACGATCTCGGTGAGCGGCTGGCTGTCCTTGATGATCAGGTGCTCGAAGTCCACAGCGCACACTCCTCGTTCGCACCGGACGTTAGGCCCTCACCGTCACGACTGCGCGTCGGCACGCGCCCATGCGGCGATGACGTCGTCGACCTTCACCCGGGTCGCCAGCAGCGCCAGCGTGCCCTTCAGGACGGCGTCGGCATAGTCACGGGGGAAGCCGGCGGTCGCATCGGTCGGCAGCACGACCCGGTACCCGAAGTTCACCGCCTCGATCACCATCCCGAGCACGCCGAGGTTGACCGACACGCCCGTCGCAATGACCGTGTGAACTGCCAGGTTACGGAGGGTCGGGTCGAGGGTCGTGCCGATGAACGGCGACACCCCGTGCGCACGTGGGCAGATGACGTCGCGCTCGTCCGGACCCAGCTCTTCGACGAGCGCGACGTCATCTGC